>NZ_JBHWKQ010000009.1:0-238690 GCF_042730865.1 Streptomyces sp. NPDC059897
GGTGCGGCGGTGGGCCAGGAGCCCGGGGCGGCAGGAGCGGGCTGGGCCTCCGCGGGCGGGGCGGGAGCAGGGTCGGGGCTCGGCGCGGGGGCCTGGGCTGCGGGTGCCGGGGCCTGCGCAGCCACCGGGGCCGGGGGAGCCGCGGGAGCCTGCGGAGCCGGAGCCGCACCGGGAGCGGCTCCCGGGCCGCCCCCTCGCACCGCGGCCCGGGCCGCCGCGGGTCCGCCGCCCGGCTCGACGGGCGGCATGGGCGGCGCGGGGGCCTGCGCGGGGGCAGCGGCATGGGCATCGGGCCCGGGAACGTACGCCATGGAAGGCGCGGGGCCCTGCCCGCCCGGTGTGAAGACTCCTCCGCGCTCGATGCGGTCGAGGCGGGCCATGACCGAACGCTCGTCGTCGTACGCCGCGGGCAGCAGCACGCGCGCGCAGATCAGCTCGAGCTGGAGCCGCGGCGCGTTGGCACCGCGCAGCTCGGTCAGGCCCGCGTTGACGATATCGGCGGCGCGGCTGAGCTCGGCGGCGCCGAACGTGCTCGCCTGCGCCTGCATCCGCTCCACGACATCGGCCGGGGCGTCGATGAGCCCCTTCTCCGCGGCGTCCGGAACGGCGGCCAGGATCACGAGGTCCCGCAGCCGCTCGAGGAGGTCGGCCACGAAGCGCCGCGGGTCGTTGCCCCCCTCGATGACCCGGTCCACGACCTCGAAGGCGGCGGCGCCGTCACCGGTGGCGAACGCCTCGACGACGGAGTCGAGCAGCGAGCCGTCGGTGTAGCCGAGGAGGCCGGTCGCCATGGCATACGTCACACCGTCGTCGCCCGCGCCTGCGAGCAGCTGGTCCATGACGGACATGGAGTCACGCACGGAGCCGGCGCCCGCCCGGACGACGAGCGGCAGCACGCCCTCCTCGACGGCCATGGCCTCCTTGCCGCACACCTCGCCCAGGTAGTCGCGCAGCGTCCCCGGCGGCACGAGCCGGAACGGGTAGTGGTGCGTACGCGACCGGATCGTCCCGATGACCTTCTCGGGCTCGGTCGTCGCGAAGATGAACTTGAGGTGCTCCGGCGGCTCCTCGACGACCTTCAGCAGCGCGTTGAAACCCGCCGACGTGACCATGTGGGCCTCGTCGATGATGTAGATCTTGTAGCGGCTGCTCGCCGGGCCGAAGAAGGCCTTCTCGCGCAGGTCACGGGCATCGTCCACGCCACCGTGCGAAGCGGCGTCGATCTCGATGACGTCGATCGATCCCGGGCCGTTGCGCGCCAGGTCCTGGCAGGACTGGCACTGGCCGCACGGATTCGGGGTGGGGCCCTGCTCACAGTTGAGACAGCGGGCCAGGATGCGCGCGCTGGTCGTCTTGCCGCAGCCGCGCGGGCCCGAGAACAGGTACGCGTGATTGACCCGGTTGTTCCGCAGCGCCTGCTGCAGCGGGTCGGTTACATGTTCCTGCCCGATGACCTCGGCGAACGACTCCGGGCGGTAACGGCGGTAGAGCGCGAGAGACGACACGCATACGAGGTTATAGGCGCGCACTGACAACCGGACCCGCCCACGGGTATCGCCGGCCACCCCGGAAACGTAAACGCCCCCCACGCACCCGCCAGAGCCGACTTACCCTTGCTGCCTTCCGGCCCTGGGGGAGTTCAGTCAGATAGCGCCACGTGAGGGGCTGACGCCAACAGTACCCGATCCCCACCCGTGGAAAGAACCCGGAGGTCCACCCTCTGACCGGTCGACGGATCCGTCGACCGATCCGTCACCGACCTTGATCATCAACGTGGTCGCGAGCACCCTTCAGCGTCTTGTATTGTTTGCGGCGGAGGATTCGCCTAGTGGCCTAGGGCGCACGCTTGGAAAGCGTGTTGGGGGCAACCCCTCACGAGTTCGAATCTCGTATCCTCCGCACCCGCCCGTCAGGGCAGACGAAGGGCCCCACCGTTTCGGCGGTGGGGCCCTTCGTCGTTCCGCGGCGGCCCTGAGCCCGGGAGCTGGGGATAACCCCACCCCCAAGACACCCCGCAGCCCCATGTCCCCGGGGCCGTCGAATCGCGACGCTTGTGGCATGACCTCGACCACGCTGTCCTACGCGAGCACCACCCCGACCGCGCCGCGGGACCCGGCCCGACCGGGGTTCTGGCGCGCTCCGTTCTCCGGTGTCACCCATCGCGAGATCGGGCACACGATCACGTCGCTGCCCGTCGCGATCGCCGGGTTCGTCTTCGCCGTGACGATGTTCGCCCTGGGCGTGGGCACGCTCGTCGTGTGGATCGGCCTTCCGGTCCTCGCGGCGGCGCTGGGAGGCGCGCGCGGGCTCGGCGCGGCCGAGCGGGGCCGGGCGCGGGCCCTGCTCGGACTGGACGTGGCGGCGCCCGCGGCCCCGGCCCCCGGCCTGCGCGGCCGGCTCGCCGACGCCGCCGGGTGGAAGGCGCTGCTCTTCCACACGGTGATGTTCCCGTGGCGCGTGCTGTCCTTCGTCCTGTCCGTGACCTTCCTGGTCACCGGCTGGGTGGTCGCGCTCTTCCCGACCTACTCCTGGGTCTTCCACCGCTACCTGGACTGGCCCGGCTACCGGATCTACGACTTCACGACCGACGCGGGCGTGCACCACGCGTACTACGTGGAGTCGCCCGCCCAGATCGCCGCGGTCTCGGCCATCGGGTTCGTGCTCGTCTTCCTGACGCCGCAGCTGGTGCGCGTGCTGACAAACCTCGACCGGGTCGCGATCCGCTCACTGCTCGGCGCGCGCCGCTGACCCCCGCGTGAGGACCGGGCGCAGCGCGTCCAGGACCGCCGCGTCGTCCACCGTCGACGGCACTGGTTCGTCCAGGCCGTCGGCGATGCCGCGCATCGTGCGGCGCAGGATCTTCCCGGAGCGGGTCTTGGGCAGGGCCGCCACCACGGCGACCTCCTTCAGGGACGCGACGGCGCCGATCCGGTCCCGTACGAGCTGGACGAGTTCCGCCTCGACCACCGCGGGGTCCGACGAGACGCCCGACTTCAGGACCACGAAGCCGCGCGGCACCTGGCCCTTGAGGGAGTCCGCGACGCCGATGACCGCGCACTCCGCCACATCGGGGTGCGCGGCGAGGACCTCTTCCATGCCGCCGGTCGACAGGCGGTGGCCCGCGACGTTGATGACGTCGTCGGTGCGGCCCATCACGAACACGTAGCCGTCCTCGTCGACGTGCCCGCCGTCGCCGGTCAGGTAGTAGCCGTCGAACGCCGAGAGGTACGAGGAGACGAAGCGCTCGTCGTCGTTCCAGAGGGTGGGGAGCGAGCCGGGCGGCATAGGGAGGCGGACCACGATCGCGCCGTCCTCGCCGGGCGGCACCGGCTTGCCGTCGCCATTTACGACGCGCACGTCCCATCCCGGCAGCGGGAACGTCGGGGAGCCCGCCTTCACCGGCGCGGCCTCGATGCCCACCGGGTTCGCCACGATCGGCCAGCCCGTCTCGGTCTGCCACCAGTGGTCGATCACCGGGATGCCGAGCAGCTCGCCCGCCCAGTGGTACGTCTCCGGGTCGAGCCGCTCCCCCGCGAGGAACAGGTACTTCAGCGCGGTGAGGTCGTACGCGCGCGTGCACTCGCCCTCCGGGTCGACCTTCTTGATCGCCCGGAACGCCGTCGGCGCCGTGAACAGCGTCTTCACGCCGTACTCCGCCGCCACCCGCCAGAACTGGCCCGCGTCCGGGGTGCCGACCGGCTTCCCCTCGTAGAGGACGGTCGTGGCGCCGGCGAGGAGCGGGGCGTACACGATGTACGAGTGGCCGACGACCCAGCCGACATCGGAGGCGGTGAACATGGTCTCGCCGGGGCCCACGTCGTACACGGCCTCCATGGACCAGCGCAGCGCCACCGCGTAGCCGCCGCAGTCGCGGACGACTCCCTTGGGCTTTCCGGTCGTGCCGGACGTGTAGAGGATGTACAGCGGGTCCGTGGCCGCCATCGGGACGCAGGGGGCGGGGGTCGCCCCGCGCATCGCCTCCTCCCAGTCGACGTCCCGCCCTGCCGTCAACTCGGCAGGGCCCTGCGGGCGTTGCAGGATCACGCAGGCGTTCGGCTTGTGCTCCGACAGGTCGACCGCCTGGTCGAGGAGCGGCTTGTACGGGATCACCCGCGCGCCCTCGATGCCGCAGGACGCCGACACGACGACCTTTGGTGCCGCGTCGTCGATCCGCACGGCCAGCTCGTTCGCCGCGAAGCCGCCGAAGACGACCGAGTGCACGGCCCCGATCCGCGCGCAGGCGAGCATCGCGACGACGGCCTCCGGGACCATCGGCATATAGAGGACGACCCGGTCGCCGCGGGTCACGCCGAGGCCGCTCAGCACACCGGCGAAGCGGGCGACCTGGTCGGTCAGCTCCGCGTAGGTGTACGTGCGCTTGGTGCCGGTCACCGGTGAGTCGTACACGAGTGCGGGCTGGGCTCCGCGACCCGCGGCGACGTGGCGGTCGAGCGCGTTGTGGCAGACGTTCAGCCCGCCGTCGGGGAACCAGCGGTGGAAGGGGGCCCGCGAGGAGTCCAGGGCCCTGGTCGGGGGCGTGTCCCAGTCGATCGCCGCGGCCGCCGTGAGCCAGAAGCCCTCGGGGTCCTCGGTGCTCGCTCGGAAGACTTCCTCGTACGACGGCATACCCGCACTCCTTAGCGCAGTTCCCGCGGAAGCGACGGGAACACGATCAGGTCAGGCGGTGACCGCCGTCAACAGCACGGCGGCGTCCGTGAGCGCGACGAGGCCGTGCTTCTCCTGGGGGATGGCGTGCAGCTGGCCCTGCGCGAGCGTGACGTCGCCGGAGACCGCGGTGAGGCGGACGCGGCCGCGCAGCACCTGGAGGGAGGCGGCGGGCGGGGCGTTGTGCTCCTCCAGGTTGCTGCCCTCGGTCAGGGCGATCACGCTCTGCCGCAGCAGCGGGTCCTCCTTGATCAGGAGTTCCGCGCTGCGGCCGTGCTCGGCCTTGCGGGCCGCGGTCAGATGGTCGTCGGCGAGGGCCGCGAGATCGTACGGGGCGGGCGTCGTGGAAGTCATGACGTCAGAGTTACCTCGGACGGCGCCCCTATGCGACGCGATGGCGCCCGATCGTGGCGGCGCGGCGCGGGGGACCCCGGCGTGGCGACCGGGACGGCACGGCGCGATCATCGACGTATGAGCCGTATGGACGTGACCCTCCACCTCGCCCAGGAGCCCGCCGCCGACGAACTCCTCGGCCGCAGCCCGCTCGCCGCGCTCGTCGGGATGCTGCTCGACCAGCAGGTGCCCATGGAGTGGGCGTTCGCGGGCCCGCGCACCATCGCCACGCGCCTGAACGTCGACGACCTCGACGCGTACGAGATCGCCGCCCAGGACCCCGAGGCCTTCGCCGCGCTGCTCTCCGAGAAGCCGGCCGTGCACCGCTACCCCGGCTCCATGGCCAAGCGGGTGCAGCAGCTGTGCCAGTACCTCGTCGACCACTACGACGGGGACGCGGCCGCCGTGTGGGAGGGCGTCGACACCGGCAAGGAGGTGCTGAAGCGCCTGAACGACCTGCCCGGCTTCGGCAAGCAGAAGGCGCAGATCTTCCTGGCCCTGCTCGGCAAGCAGCTCGGCGTGCGGCCGACGGGCTGGCGCGAGGCGGCGGGCGCGTACGGCGAGCCGAAGGCGTTCCGCTCGGTGGCCGACATCACGGGGCCCGAGTCCCTCACGAAGGTGCGTGCGCACAAGCAGGAGATGAAGGCCGCGGCGAAGGCCGCGAAGTAGCGGGGCCGGGTGGGCGGCTTCTGCGGGGCCGTGGTGGGCGTCTCGGGGCTCCGCCCCGGGCCCCGCGCCTCAATCGCCGGCGGGGCTTGATTACCGGCGGCGCTGGATTGCCGTCAGCCGGATGCGAGTCCCCGTAGCCCATGAGGGCGGATCTCGGGCTTCGGCGATCACGTCGTGGCCGGTGGTGGGCAGATGACCGGGCATGAGCGCCGCCGTGTCCGCCACCGCCCCGGGCCACCGTGTCCCGGGCCTGGTGCGCGCGCTCGTGGTGCTGCTCGCCCTGCTGTGCGCGCCGCTCGCCGCCGCCCCCGCCGGGGCCTCGGCGCCGCCGCCCGCCGTCGCCTCCTCCTGCGAGCCGGGCGAGGGGACCAGGGACGCCTCCGAAGAGGCCCTCCGGCTGCCGACGGGCCATCCCGTCCGGATCCTCACCACACCGCCCCCGTGCGTCCCGCCGCGCCCGCTCCCGTGCGCGCGCCCCGACACCACGGCGCACCCGGCGCCGCCGTCCCACCGCGCCCTGCGCACCGTCGTCCTGCGCTGCTGACAGGTCCGCCCCACCCCGGACCCGTTCGTACACACGCACGACCTCACAAGGACGGCAGCACACACATGCCCAAGGACCCCTACGCGCTTCTGCGCGCCCTGATGCGCGCGGAGGCCGCACGCGGCGAACGCGCGACCACGGAGAAGACGCCCCCGCCCACCGCGCGGGACCGGCGGACGCCGGGCGGGAAGAACCGCCGCTGAGGCCCGTTCCCCGCGCCCCGCACGGGACGCGGGGAACCGCCCGTCAACGGAGCGCGCGCGACTACCCCGGAAGAGCCACGGGCACGCCTGCTTTCCGTCAACTCACCCACGGCGCCACTCATTTCAGGCCCCCCTCGGTGACGCGACTGGACCCGGTTGGAACCGGTTCCGCACGGTATTTCCTGGCTGTGTACCGAGTCCCCATGGCTGCGCCCGGAGAGCCTTGCCCGGTAGGCTTTCCGTGTGATCTTCAAGCGCATCGGAAACGGCCGGCCGTACCCCGACCACGGCCGGGAAAGCACCCGGCAGTGGGCGGACGTCGCGCCGCGCCCGGTCCGCCTCGATCAGTTGGTGACGACCAAGGGCCAGCTCGATCTGGAGACCCTGCTCGCCGAGGACTCGACGTTCTACGGCGACCTCTTCGCGCACGTCGTGAAGTGGCAGGGCGATCTCTACCTGGAGGACGGGCTGCACCGCGCCGTGCGCGCCGCGCTCCAGCAGCGCCAGGTGCTGCACGCGCGCGTGCTCGAGCTCGGCTGACCGCGCCCCCCACGACTGACGTCGGCTCAGGACCGTATTGGCCCTTTTGGGTTGGACTGAGCGACTGACCGTGATCATTTAATAGGCATCGTCGCCGCACAGGATTACGCTGCGCTCATGAGCATGCTCACTCCACCCGGCATGGGCGGCAAGTACCGCATCACAGGGGACAAGTACCCCCGGATGCGGCGCGGGCGCCCGCGCAACAGGATCGTGCTCGCGGTCGTCGCGTCCGTCGCCGCGATCGGGCTGATCGGCTGGGGCTCGTTCCAGCTGGTCGACGTCTTCACGGGGGGTGACAAGGCCAGCGCCGCGGGGGCGAAGTCCGGCGCGTGCGAGAAGAAGCCGAGCGCGTCGCCCTCGCCCGGCAAGGCGGCCCAGAAGCTGCCGAAGCCCTCCCAGATCACCGTGAACGTGCTGAACGCCACGGCCCGCGGCGGCCTGGCCAAGAAGACCGCGGACGAGCTGAAGAAGCGCGGCTTCAAGATCGGCGAGGTGGGCAACGCCACGAAGGCGTACGACAAGAAGGTCAAGGGCTCCGGCCTGCTGCTCGGCGCCTCCGCGGCCACCGAGGCCGCGCTGCCCGTCCTCGGCACGCAGCTGACCGGCGCCGAGCTGAAGGCGGACAAGCGGACGAAGCCCGCCGAGGTCGACCTGATCATCGGCTCCGGCTTCAAGAAGCTCACGAAGAAGCCGGCCGCGGACAAGGCGCTGTCTGCGCTGAACCAGCCGAAGCCGAAGCCGTCCGCCTCCGGCGCGGGCTGCTGACCGGGCCTGCTGACCGGGGCCCGGTGACCGGGGCCCGGTGACCGGGGCCTGCTGACCGGGCCCCGTAAGACGAAAAGCCGCGGACGACATGTCCGCGGCTCTTTTCGTTCGGGAGTCGGTTACTCGGCCACTCCGTACATCCGGTCCCCGGCGTCGCCGAGGCCCGGGACGATGTACCCGTTCTCGTTGAGCCGCTCGTCGACCGAGGCCGTCACGACGGTCACCGGCGTGCCCGCCAGCTCGCGCTCCATGATCTCGACGCCCTCGGGGGCGGCGAGCAGCACGACGGCCGTGACGTCGTCGGCGCCGCGCTTGATCAGCTCCTGGATCGCCGCGACGAGCGTGCCGCCCGTGGCCAGCATCGGGTCCAGGACGTACACCTGGCGCCCGGAGAGGTCGTCCGGCATCCGTGTCGCGTACGTCGCGGGCTGCAGCGTCTCCTCGTTGCGCACCATCCCGAGGAAGCCCACCTCGGCGGTCGGCAGGAGGCGCACCATGCCGTCGAGCATGCCGAGGCCCGCGCGCAGGATCGGCACCACCAGCGGGCGCGGGTGCGACAGCTTGACGCCGGTCGTCCGCGAGACGGGGGTGTCGATGTCGACCTGCTCGGTGCGCACGTCCCGGGTCGCCTCGTAGGCGAGCAGGGTGACCAGCTCGTCGGCCAGGCGCCGGAAGGTCGGGGAGTCGGTGCGCTGGTCGCGCAGCGTGGTGAGCTTGTGCGCCACCAAAGGGTGGTCGACGACGTGGATCCGCATGTCCTCAACAGTAACCGGGCCACGAGGCCACGGCTCCCCCGCGCGGTGGCATCAATGGCAGGTGCGGAGGGAAGGTGGAGAGGACTCGCCGACTGGCGCCGACTGGGCGGACTGGGGTGGTGTGGCGATGGCGGACGAGAAGCGCCGGGAGCGGCCCGAGCGGGAGCCGGAGGCTGCCGGGGCCGGGACCGACGAGGAGAGCGACGCCGAGCGCAGGCGCAGGCGGGCCCTGTTCCTGCGGGAGCTGACGGAGGCGCGGGAGCTGCGCGCCAGGGTCCAGCCGCGCCGCGCCCGGGCCGCGCGGATGCGACAGCAGATGCGGATGCGCACGTTTCGCTGGTGACGGAGCCCGCGGATCCGCCCCGGATCGTCCTCCTGCGGGGCCCTGCGGAAGACGCGCCGCGAACACAGCGCGCGGAAGACCTCTCCTGGAGCCGGACTTTCTGCCACGATTCCGAGTGGGCGGGGCTTGAACTGCACTCCCCGCCTCCAAGAACCCCGCCGGGGGGATTCCCGACCGGCACCCTTAAGACCAGTGGGAGAGTCACGGTGTACTTCGCCGCACTGCTCGCGCGCACCGAAGACGGGTGGGAAGCGAGCGACACAGAGCTCGACGACGTGGAGACCCTGTCGGACCTGTCCGACCTGGCCCGCGAGGCGGCGGCCGAGGCCGGCGCCGAGGACGACACGATCCTCGTCTTCATCGAACAAGAGGACGCCTGGTTCGGCGTCGTCCGTATCGACGGCGAGGAGGACCCTCGCATCTACGTCTCCGACGCGGCCGCTGCCGCCCGCAGCAGCTACGGCGAGATCCTGCTCACCGACGAACTGCTCGGCAAGGCTCCGGACGGTTCGGACGCCGTCGACGACCTGGACGCGCTGGACCTGGACGGGACGGAGGACGGCGAACCGGACGGCGAGGAGGCGTCCGACGACGAGGAGGCCGGAGCCGAGGTGGTGCCGCCCGGGCCGCTCGGCGACAGCGCGGTCCTGGCCGACCTGGGCGTCGGCGAGAAGGATCTGCTCACCCTCGACGGGGCGGACGCGCTGAGCGAGATCGCCGACGCGCTGGGCGCATCGGAGGTCCTCGAGACGGTGCGCTGACCGCCGCGGGGATAGATTCCTCGCCGTGACACCCTCCGACTCCGCTCCCGTCCCCGATCCCGTCCCCGATCCCGTCCCCGATCCCGTACGAGACCCCTGGAAGCCGCCGATGCGGCAGGCCCTGGCCGAGGCCGGGCTCGCCGCGGCGGGCGGTGACGTGCCCGTCGGCGCCGTCGTACTGGCGCCGGACGGGACCACGGTGCTCGCGCGGGCGCACAACGAGCGGGAGCTGACGGGGGATCCGACGGCGCACGCCGAGGTCCTGGCGCTGCGGCGGGCCGCGGAGGCGGTGGGCGAGTGGCGGCTGACCGGCTGCACGCTCGTCGTCACCCTGGAGCCGTGCACCATGTGCGCGGGCGCGCTCGTGCAGTCCCGCGTCGACCGGGTCGTGTACGGGGCCCGCGACGAAAAGGCCGGGGCGGCCGGTTCGCTGTGGGACGTGATCCGCGACCGGCGGCTCAACCACAGGCCCGAAGTGATCTCCGGAGTGCTCGCCGAGGAGTGTGCGACACAGCTCACCCGTTTCTTCAGAGATACGGATTTCGGACCACGGCCCACCATGGGCTAGAGTTCCTCTCGGTAGCGTGTCCGAGCGGCCGAAGGAGCTCGCCTCGAAAGCGAGTGAGGGGAAACTCTCCGAGGGTTCAAATCCCTCCGCTACCGCCGTCCGAAGGGGCGGATCCGCCAAGGATCCGCCCCTTCGTTTGTGTCCGGCTCGCCCGCCCGGCGGTGCTCAGCCGGCCTGCGACGGCCGACCGTCCGCGAACCGGACCTCGGACAGGGCCTTCTTCGAGGGGATCTTCGCGAAGTAGGCGGCTCCGAACGAGATGCACCCGAGGATGTACCAGAAGCTCTCCGCACCCGTGGTGACTCCCCTTCCGAGGGCCTGCGTCTGGTTGGCCATGGGGATGTACCTCCCTGCACTCGTCGTGTGGGCGACCCCATGGTCCTCCCCGGCACGGCGAGTGAAGGGACGGACACGGAAAAGCCCCGACACCTGTCGATCGGTGCCGGGGCCTTCACGTCGCGCTCGGGTCGGGGGGAGTGGCATCGGGGGGACAAACCACTCCCCCCGATGAGGACGGACTCCCGTAGTCCGCGCCGCTTCTGGGGGGGAAGCTGCGGCGTGGACCCCGCAGTCGGGGACCGTCCCTGCCCTTCGGATTCCTGCCAGACCCTCCGGGCTCATCACCAATACTGCCGCTTTGCGGGGGTGCGTGACGTCGGCAAAGGGCCCATAACCGCAGGCCGTTGGTCCTTAAAGGTCGCGTCGGTGATCGTCCGCGTTAGACTCGCCGCCGGCCGACAGGGGTCGGGCGGGATCGGACACGGGTACGGGGAGGCAACGTGGTGCAGTCGAAGAAGGTCGCGCTCTTCGTCGGGGTGGTCTTCGTGCTCTACGTGATCATCACCGATCCCTCCAAGGCCGCCGACTACGTCCAGATAGGGTTCGAGGGCGTATCGTCCGCCGCCCAGTCCATAGGCGACTTCATGACCTGGGTCGTCAACGGCGGGAAGTAGCCGCAAGCCACCCGTCAGCACCCCAGGGAGCACCCGTGATCCGCCATCTGGTCCTCTTCAAGCTCAACGACGGCGTGAGCCGTGACGAACCGCGCGTCACCGAGGGCGTCGCCGCCTTCCGCGCGCTGGGCGAGAAGATCCCCGAGCTGACGTTCTGGGAGTGCGACTGGAACATCACCGACCGGCCGATCGCCTACGACTTCGCGATCAACTCGGCCGTCGAGGACACCGACGCGCTGAAGCGGTACATCGAGCACCCCGCGCACCAGGAGGGCGTCGCACTGTGGCGCGAGTTCGCCACGTGGGTGATCGCGGACTACGAGTTCTGAGCCCGCACTCCGGACCGTCACACGTTCGAGGGGCCCCTCACCGTTCCGGTGAGGGGCCCCTCGGCGTCCTGGACCCCCTTCCGTGCCCCCAACTGGGCCTCCAACACGGAGTTATGCGGTGCTTGCACACAGTGCACATGTCTTGTGATGCTATGACCGCTTTTGACCGATGAGTTGACGGAAACAGAGGTGGAGTTGACCGTGCCGGCCAGTACTGCGCCTCAAGAAGCACCGCCCGCGCCCGAGGCACCGCCCGCGCCCGCGAAGAGCCGCGGCGCCGACGCCCGCGCGCTGACCCAGGTCCTCTTCGCCCAGATCAAGGACCTCCCGCCGGGCAGCCCCGAGCACTCCCGGGTGCGCGGCGCCCTGATCGAGGCCAACCTGCCGCTGGTGCGGTACGCGGCGGCCCGCTTCCGCAGCCGCAACGAGCCGATGGAGGACGTGGTCCAGGTCGGCACGATCGGGCTGATCAACGCGATCGACCGGTTCGACCCGGACCGCGGCGTCCAGTTCCCGACCTTCGCGATGCCGACCGTCGTCGGCGAGATCAAGCGCTACTTCCGGGACAACGTCCGCACCGTCCACGTACCGCGCCGGCTCCACGAGCTGTGGGTGCAGGTCAACAGCGCCACCGAGGACCTCACGACCGCCTTCGGGCGCTCCCCCACGACCGCCGAGATCGCCGAGCGGCTGCGGATCGGCGAGGACGAGGTGCTCGCCTGCATCGAGGCGGGCCGCTCGTACCACGCGACGTCCCTGGAGGCGGCGCAGGAGGGCGACGGGATGCCGGGCCTGCTCGACCGGCTCGGCTACGAGGACCCGGAGCTGGACGGCGTCGAGCACCGCGACCTCGTGCGGCACCTCCTCGTACAGCTGCCCGAGCGGGAGCAGCGGATCCTGCTGCTTCGTTACTACAGCAATCTGACGCAGTCCCAGATCAGCGCGGAGCTCGGTGTCTCGCAGATGCACGTGTCAAGGCTCCTCGCCCGAAGCTTCGCTCGACTTCGGTCCGCAAACAGGATCGATGCCTAGCTCGAACGGGTAGACAAGGCTCGCGGGGCTTTTCCCGCGAGAATCCGCACCACCTCGCGCCACACCCCCTGCTTCCTGCACCGATCCATCCCTTACATGTCGACATGTCACTACAGCGTGTTGCCGACATGTGACATTCTGCTGGAACGGCGTTTGGCGCAGCCCCGCGTCCGGTATTCAGGTGGAGGCTGCGCTCTTACCTGACGGGAGCGTCCGCCGCGACCGTCCGCGACCTCAAGGGGGTGGCATGTCCGCAGACCAGGGCAGCTCGAAGGTGCTCACGCTCACGCCCGGCGCGCCCGCCGCGACCGATGACCTGAGCGAGCAGACGCCTGCCGCGCTGATCGACGCTCCTGTTCCCGTTTCGGTGCCGACCCAGGCCGCCGAGAGCCCCGAGGTGCCCGTGGCGCCCCGGGCGAGCGGGGCCATCGACACCCGCACCCTGTCCCGCTCCCTGTTCCTGCGTCTTGCCACGCTCGACGAGCACAGCCCCGAGCGGGCGTACGTCCGCGACACCCTGATCGAGCTGAACCTGCCGCTGGTGCGGTACGCGGCGGCCCGCTTCCGCAGTCGCAACGAGCCGATGGAGGACATCGTCCAGGTCGGCACGATCGGTCTGATCAAGGCGATCGACCGTTTCGACTGCGAACGGGGCGTGGAGTTCCCGACGTTCGCGATGCCCACGGTCGTCGGCGAGATCAAGCGGTTCTTCCGCGACACCTCGTGGTCGGTGCGGGTGCCGCGCCGCCTCCAGGAGCTGCGGCTCGCCCTGACCAAGGCCAGCGACGAGCTCGCGCAGAAGCTGGACCGATCGCCGACCGTCCCGGAGCTCGCCGCCGTGCTCGGCGTCTCCGAGGAGGACGTGGTCGACGGCCTCGCGGTGGGCAACGCGTACACCGCGTCCTCCCTGGACTCGCCCGCACCCGAGGACGACGGCGGCGAGGGCTCCCTCGCGGACCGCCTCGGCTACGAGGACACGGCCCTGGAGGGCGTCGAGTACCGCGAGTCGCTCAAGCCGCTGCTCGCCAAGCTGCCGCCGCGCGAGCGCCAGATCATCATGCTCCGGTTCTTCGCGAACATGACGCAGTCGCAGATCGGCGAGGAGGTCGGGATCTCGCAGATGCACGTGTCCCGGCTGCTCACGCGGACGCTGTCGCAGCTGCGCGAGGGCCTGATCGCGGACTGAGGACATCGGCTGATCCTTTCAACCGGGTCCGCAGGGTTCCGATTTGACGGAGCGTCAGACACACTGGCGCGATGCTGCGGACTTGGTTGCTCGGTCACAGGAAGGCCGCCGTCGGCGTCGCCTCGGTCGCCGTGGTGTGCGCGAGCACGGGCGTCGTCGTCGCCCTCGACGGCGGCGAGGGCCCCGATGGCTACGTGGCCGTGGGCGCGGCCGGAGCGGCGCCCACGGAGCCGGGCGACCGGGTCGCCCCCACCGGCAAGGTGCGGCTCGTCCCCCTCGACCCACCGGAGGCGGACGGACCCGGTGGGTCTTCCGCTGCCGGGTCCGATCCGGCGGGCAAGGGTGCCGGGAAGGCCGGCGGCGCGGGCGGGCTCGGCGACGTGCCCCCGGCCGCGCAGACCCCCGGCGAGAGCGGCGCACCGCCTGCCGCCGCGAAACCCCCGAAGAGCGCCGCCCCCGGCAAGGACGGGGCCGGGGACGAGGCCGAGGCCGAGGCCCCTTCGACGTCCCCCTCGGCGGGCTCGGGCGGATCGGGTGGCTCGGGCGGCTCGACCCCCGCGGGACCCGCCGCGCTCAAGGTCGGCGAGCCCGTGCTCAAGAAGGCCGACAAGCGCTGGTGCCAGAAGGTGACGCTGCCGCTGGCCAACTCCGGTGGCAGCGCCGTGCGTTCGGGCACCGCGACCTTCGAGACGCACGTCATCGGCGCGCTGGGGATCGACTGGGCGACCGTCGAGGTCACCAAGAAGCTCCCCGTGCCCATCGGGGCCGGGGAGCGGGTGCAAAAGACGTGGACCGTGTGCGTCGACTCCTGGCGCGTCCCGCTCGGGATGCGCCTGGAGACGAAGGACGTCGACGTCGACTGGAAGTGAACCGGCTCCGGGTACGGACTACTTGAGCGCGAGCCAGGCCACGCCCGCCACCACGACGACCGCGAGCACGATGCCGATGATCAGGCCGACACTGGGTCCTGACTTCGCGGCCGCCTGCTGACGCGCGGGCTGCTGCTCGTCGACGAAGGCGCGGAACATCTGGGTGTTGCCCGCGGGGTCGTTACTGCCCTGGGGGCCGGGGCCTTGGGGGTTGTTAGCCATGGGGCAGGACCCTAGCGAATTGCCGTGAACGGCGCCACAGTCCGCGCGCATACCGCCTGAGCTGCGGCTTTACTGATTTGCACTCGATCTTTGCCGCGATTTTATCCGCGATGACCCTCTTTCGTTTGCCTGTGGCAACCAACTGCTTCTATGGTTGCCCTAAGCAACAAATAAAGATCTTTTGGTCAGGAGGTGCCGTGGCCGCACAACGTCACTACGACGAGCTGGCGCGACAGATGAGTGCCTTCGGAGCCGTCAAGAGGGACATGGCGCGGATCCTTCCGCACGACTGCCCGACCGGTTCGGCCGCGGTTCTCACGCTGCTCAAGCGCTACGGCGACATGCGGATGAGCCGCATGGCCGAGCTGCTCGCCGTGGATGTGTCCGTGGCCAGCCGGCACGTGGCACACGTCGCGGACCGCGGTTGGATCGAGCGCCATCCCGACCCCGCTGACAAGCGGTCGCGCATCCTCAGCCTCACCGACAAGGGCTCGAAGCAGATGGAGGTGCTCAACGAACGGAGCACCCAGCTGCTCGCCGACCGGCTGAGCGACTGGTCCGACGACGAGGTCGATCAGTTGATCGCCCTGATGACGCGACTGCGCGACAGCTTCGGCGACTGCCGCACCACGGGGTCCCGAGCGACGGTTCCGCAGGCCGCCACCGAGCCGACCACCGAGTCGGCCGCTCAGCCCACCACCCGTACACCCGCGTAATACGTAAGAAAAGGAATCCCATGGCAACAACCACACCGTCCGGTGTGCGGGGCAGCCATCCCAAGCATTCAGGGGCCGCCCCCGAAGCGGGTGCCCCCATGTCGCACCGGCAGGTCATGGAGGCACTGTCCGGGCTGCTGCTCGGCATGTTCGCCGCCATCGTCTCGTCGACGATCGTCACCAACGCCCTGCCGAAGATCATCGGCGATCTGGGCGGTGGCCAGTCCGCGTACACCTGGGTCGTCACGGCCTCGCTGCTCGCCATGACCGCCACCACGCCCCTGTGGGGCAAGATGGCGGACCTGTTCAGCAAGAAGGCCCTGGTCCAGATAGCCCTGGTCGTCTACGTGGTGGGCTCGGTCGTCGCCGGCTTCGCGCAGAACCCGGGCATGCTGATCACCGCCCGTGCGATCCAGGGGATCGGCGCCGGTGGTCTGTCCGCCCTGGCGCAGATCATCATGGCCGCCATGATCTCCCCGCGTGAGCGCGGGCGTTACTCCGGTTACCTCGGCGCCACGTTCGCGGTCGCGACCGTCGGCGGCCCGCTGCTCGGCGGCGTCATCACCGACACCGACTGGCTCGGCTGGCGCTACTGCCTCTTCGTCGGTGTGCCCTTCGCGCTGATCGCCCTGATCGTGCTGCAGAAGACGCTGAAGCTGCCGGTGCTGAAGCGGAAGGTGAAGGTCGACTGGGCCGGCGCCTTCTTCATCACCGCCGCGGTCTGCCTGCTCCTCATCTGGGTCACCTTCGCCGACGACAAGTACGACTGGCTGTCGTGGCAGACCTACACGATGGTCGGCGGTGCGATCGTGCTCGCCCTGATCTTCGTGCTCGTCGAGTCCAAGGCCAGCGAGCCGATCATCCCGCTGCGCCTCTTCAAGAACCGCACCATCACGCTGGCCTCGGTCGCCTCGCTGTTCGTCGGTGTCGCGATGTTCGCGGGCACCGTGTACTTCTCGCAGTACTTCCAGCTGGCGCGCGGCAAGACGCCCACGATGTCGGGCGTCATGACGATCCCGATGATCGGTGGCCTGTTCATCTCCTCCACCGTCTCCGGCCTGATCATCACCAGGACCGGCAAGTGGAAGGCCTGGCTCGTCGCCGGCGGCCTGTTCCTGACCGCGGGTCTGGGCCTGCTCGGCACCATCGAGTACGACACCCCGTACTGGCGCGTCGCCATCTGGATGGCGCTGCTGGGTCTCGGCGTCGGCATGATGATGCAGAACCTCGTGCTGAGCACGCAGAACCAGGTCGCCCCCCAGGACCTCGGTTCCGCCTCCTCCGTGGTGACCTTCTTCCGGTCCCTCGGCGGCACGATCGGCGTCTCGGCGCTCGGCTCCGTGATGACCACGCGCATCAGCCACCACGCCACCGACACCATCGGCCAGCTCAGCCCGCAGGACCAGCAGGCGGCCGGCAAGGCGATGGCCGGCGGTTCGCTGCCGGACATGTCCGTGCTGCCCGGCCCGATCCGCAACTGGCTGGAGGCCGCGTACGGGGCCGGCATCGCCGACATCTTCCTGTACGCCGCGCCGATCGCGTTCCTGGCGTTCATCTTCACGATCTTCATCAAGGAGGTTCCCCTGCGTACCACCGGAGCCCTCGAACAGGCCGCACAGGGCGACTCGACGCCCGCCGCGGCCCCGGCCCAGGCCGCTGCCCCCGCGCCCGCGCCGGAGCCGGTGCCGAGCCTCGTCGGTGCGGGTCAGCCCGTGGCCGACACCCAGACCCAGCGGCTGGCCACCGTCGCCTCCGCCGGTGGCGACGCGCCCGTCGGCGGCGGCACCCCGGTCCGCGGCTTCGTCCGCGGCGCCGAGTCCGCCCCGGTGCCCCGCGCCGCGGTCACGCTGATCTCCCTCGGCGGCCGTCAGCTGGGCCGCTCCGTGGCCCAGGGCGACGGCTCGTACAGCGTCGACGCCCCCGGCGCCGGCTCCTACGTCCTGATCGCCTCCGCCGACGGCTACCAGCCGCAGGCCTCCACCGTCCTGGTGGGCGAGGAGTCGGTCACGTACGACATCCTGCTCAGCGGGACGAGCGGCCTCACCGGTGTGGTGCGGGCCAGCGAGACCAAGGAGCCGGTCGCCGGAGCCATGGTCATCGTCACCGACGTCCGCGGCGATGTCCTCGCCACGGGCCAGTCCGGGCAGGGCGGCGAGTTCACCTTCGCCGAGCTGATCCCGGGCCCGGTCACCATCGCCGTGAACGCGCCGGGGCACCGCCCCACCGCGCTGCCCGTCGAGGTCACCGGCTCCGGTGTCACCCGCGTCGAGATCGACCTGCACTCCGGCTCCCAGGTCCAGGGCACCGTCCGGGCCGCGGGCCGCGCGCTGAACGACGCGCGGGTCACGCTGGTGGACGCCGCGGGCAACGTGGTCGCCACCGCCACCACTGGTGAGGACGGCGCGTACGCCTTCACCGACCTGGACGGCGGCGAGTACACCGTGATCGCGACCGGCTACCCGCCGGTGGCCACGGGCCTCAGCGTCAACGGCAGCGGCGTCGACGGCCACGACATCGAACTCGCCCACCCCGGCGAGTAGGGCTTCTCTGACGGGTCGGGCTGGATGCGGGAGGCCGGCATGGCCGGTTCCGGCGAGTGGGTGCTGGTGCGTGCAGCTGCAAGGCGGAGGAGGGCGTCAACGCGGAGCGTTGGCAACCGACGACAACGCAGCAGATGTGCGTGCCAGGGCCCACGACTCCAGCAAGACCCGTCAGAGGAGGCCTCATTGAGCCCCGGGCCACCTGAAGGTGTGGTTCGCGCTTTGAGCGGACGCGGACCACACCGGCCCGGTTGTGAGAATGGGCCCCGGACCCGGCGGCGTCGCCGAACGGCAGGGGACGGCCGTGACGCAGGCCGGCCGGGGCCCGTCCACGTAGGGGGAGCGATGACCAGCCCCCTTACGTACGTATGAACTTGAGCTAGGAGAGCAAAAGCATGGGACTGAGCGCGCGGATCCGCACGCGGGACGGGTGGGCCCTGCCGCACGCCGTCGTCACGGTGACCGACATGACCGGTTCGCAGGTGCTGCGGGCCGAGGCCGATGACGAGGGCGCCGTGCACGACCCGGCCACCCTTGCGCCCGGTCCCTACACGGTGATCGTGACCGCCGTCGGCTACGCCCCCGCCGCCTCCACCGCGATGGTGACGGCGAGCGGCCGGGCCGACGTGGGCAGCATCGTGCTGCACCGGCAGGGCGGGGCCGAGCTGCCGCCGCCCGGGCCCTGGATGGTCGACCCGATGCACTCGACGATCGCGGCGACGGCGCAGCACCTGGGGATCACCTCGGTGCACGGCCGGTTCACCGACTTCTCCGCGCGCATCGACATAGCGCAGGACGTCGAGAAGTCGCGGGTCGAGGCCGTCATCAACGCGGCGTCCATCGACACCGGCAACGGCATGCGCGACGGTCACCTGAAGTCCCCGGACTTCCTGGACGTCGAGACGTACCCGGAGATCACCTACCGGTCGACCTCCATCGACCCCGCGGGCACCGACCGCTGGACCGTCCACGGCGAGCTGAGCCTGCACGGCGTGGCGCGCCAGGTCGACCTGGACCTCAGCTACCTGGGCACCGGCGCCGACCCGTGGGGCGGCACCCGCGCTGCGTTCAAGGCGACGGCCGAGCTGAAGCGCGAGGACTTCGCGATGAACTACAACCAGGTCGTGCAGGCCGGCATCGCGGCGATCGGCGCGACGCTGAAGGTCGAGCTCGACATCCAGGCCGTACAGGGCGACGCGCTGCCGCAGATGTGACACCGGCGGGTGTCGGTGGCCGGGGTTAGGCTGCGAAGCATGGCTCCGAACATCGCGACCAACACCCGTGTCTCACTGGACGAGTTGCTCGATTTCGTGCGACCCCGGCACCGCGCCCTCCTCATCACCGCCCGCGCCGACGGGTCCCCGCAGGCCTCACCTCTGACCTGCGGGGTCGACGGCGACGGGCGGATCGTTGTTTCCACGTACCCGGAGCGGGCGAAGACGCGGAACGCGAAGCGGGATCCGCGGGTCAGCCTCGTCGTGCTCAGTGATGAGTGGAACGGGCCGTGGGTGCAGGTCGACGGGTCGGCGGAGGTCATCGACTCGCCGGACTCCGTCGAGGCGCTCGTCGAGTACTTCCGGTGCATTTCGGGGGAGCACCCGGACTGGGACGAGTACCGCGAGGCGATGGTCAAGCAGGGGAAGTCGATTATTCGTGTGACGCCGGAGAAGTGGGGGCCGGTGGCCACGGGCGGGTTCCCGGCGAGGTTGGCTTAGCGAAATCAAGCCCGGCGGGCGACCAGCGCTTCGATGCCGGCCACCTGGAGGTCCAGGGCGACCTGGAAGTCCATGTCGCGCATCGCGTCCACGTCGCCGCCCTCCTCCACCGCCTCCATCATCCGTTCGGCGTGCTGGAAGTCGTCCGCCATGTCCTCCGGGACGGAGAACGCGGCCATCGCCTTGTGGAAGTACTCGTCCTGCGTGAGGCCGACCTCGGCGCAGCGCTGCCGGAAGTGGCCCTCGATGGTGCCGTAGCCGTACACGAACTGGAAGACCGAGGAGACCGCGCCGCGCTGCTGGGCCAGCGAGAGGCCGGTGCGGGCGATCACCCGCTGCACCGCGCGCGAGAACAGCAGCGACTTCGGGCCGACGTTGAGGAAGTTGCCGACGAGCGGCGAGATCCACGGATGGCGGACCAGCAACGCGCGGTACGTGGCGGCCAGTTCGCGCAGCTGCGTCTGCCAGTCCGGCAGGTCGTCCGCGTCCGTGTCCGGGATCTCCAGCTCGCCGAAGGCCTGGTCGAGGGCGAGTTCGAGGAGGTCGTCCTTGTTGTCGACGTACCAGTAGACGGACATCGCGGTGACGCCCAGCTCGCCCGCCAGGCGCCGCATCGAGAACTTGGCGAGCCCCTCCCCGTCCAGCAGCCTCACCGTCGCCTCGGTGATCCGCTCCCGGTCGAGTCCGCTGGGCTGCTCGGCCCGCCGGCCGCGCGACGCTCTGGGCCTGGACTCCGCGGCGCCATCGGTGTCCTCGAGCCAGACGCTCATCCGCGCTGCCTTCGCCATGGCGTTCCTTCCCAGGGGTTCCTCGTACGCGCGCGGGGCGGGCCTGCGCACAGGACCGCTCCCCGCCCGCACCGATGCTAAGCGGAAGTCACCGCTGCTGATTCTGCCCGTTCCGCCCTGCGCAGCAACGCCGCCGCGAGCAGGCCGCCCGCGAGGACGGCGGCCGCGCCGACCAGCTGGCTGGTCTCCAGGCCGGAGGCGAAGGCGTCGCTGATCCGGGCCCGTTCGCCCGCCGAGTCCGCCGCCGCGATCGCCGCGGGGAAGGAGGCCGCGGACACCGCGACGAGCGCGCCGAACCGGGCGTTGAGGACCGCGCCGAGGACCGCGACGCCGAGCCCGTTGCCGAACTCCGCGAGCGTGCCGTTGACCCCGGCGCCCACGCCCGCCTTCTCCGGCGGGATCGCGCTCATGATGGCGTTGGCCATGGCCGGCATGGCGAACGCGATGCCCGCGCCCATCACCACCAGGCCGAGCAGCATGCCGCCGTAGTCGTCCCCGCCGAGCAGGGCGATCGCCGCGAGACCCGCCGCCATGCACGTCATGCCCGTCGCGATGACGAGCGGCGTGCCCATCTTCGGCAGGAGCCGCGCGCCGACGCCGGTGAGGTTGAGCGCGACGACGGTCAGTGCGAGCGGCGCGGTGTGCAGCCCCGCCTCCAACGGCCCGTATCCGAGCACGAACTGGAGGTGCTGGGTGAGCAGGAACAGCGAGCCGCCCATGCCGAACGCGACGAGGATCGCGCCGGTCACCGCGCCCGTGAACTTCTGGTTGCGGAAGAAGTGCATGTCGAGCATCGGATACGGGATCCGCAGCTCCCACGTCACGAACGCGGCCATGAAGACGATGCCGATCGCCGCCGAGGTCAGCGTGGTCGTGGACGTCCAGCCGTCGTCGGGGCCCGAGATGATCGCGTAGACGACGCCGGTCATGCCGATCGTCGAGAGCAGCGCGCCGAGCAGGTCGGGGCGGTCGCCCTGCGGGTTCTTCGACTCGGGGACCAGGGCGACGACGGCGATCAGGCCGATGACCGCGACCGGGATGTTGATGAGGAAGATCGAGCCCCACCAGAAGTGGTCGAGCATCACGCCGCCGACCAGGGGGCCGACGGCGAAGCCCAGCGAGTTGACGGTGGCCCACAGGCCGATCGCCTTCACGCGCTCGGCGTCGTCGAAGATCTGCACGACGACGGCGAGCGTCGAGGTCATGAGCAGCGCGCCGCCGATGCCCATGCCGGCCCGCGCGGCGATCAACTGGCCGGTGGACCCGGCGAGTCCGGCGACGAGCGAGCCCACGCCGAAGATCGCGAGTCCGGCCGCGAGCATCTTCTTGCGGCCGTAGCGGTCGGAGCTGCTGCCCGCGGTGAGCAGCAGGCCCGACTGCACGAGCGAGTAGGCGCTGATCACCCACTGGATGTCGGACGTCGAGGCGCCCAGCTCCCGGGTGAGGGAGGGGATCGCGACGTTCAGCACGGTGTTGTCGAGCAGCACGGTCAGCTGGGCGAGGCAGATGACACCAAGGATGATCCAGCGCTGGGGGTGGCCGCCGGACGCGGACTGCGGTGCCTCGATGGCCGGGTCGGCCGTGGGCGCCATGGGCACTCCTTTACGGTGTACGGGACTGGTGCGTCCCGTACACCGTAAAGGGTTCGCTGTACGCCGTACAACCGCGTTTTTCAGTCGGCCTTCGAGGCGGCGTTCGAGTCGGCCCGCTAGTCGGCCTGCGACGGCTGCGACGGCTGCGACAGGTCGTAGAACGTGCTGCTTCCGACCGTCACCTTCTTGAAGTTGGCCTCGACCCACTTGGTGATCTTCGACGCGGATCCCGAATCGGAGCCGCCCATGCCGCCGCCGCTGGATCCGCTGCCGACGAAGTAGTGGATCTTTCCGTCCTCGACGTACTGCTTGAACTGGGCGAGCGTCGGGGACGGGTCGGTGCCGTTGAAGCCGCCGATCGCCATCACCGGTTCGCCGGTGGCCAGCTGGTAGCTCGCCTGATTCTGCGAGCCGACCGTGGCGGCGGCCCAGGTGTAGTCGTCGGCGTTCTGCTGGAGGAGCTTCTTGGCCTTGCTGCTGACCTGGGCGCCGTTGAGGAGGCCGCCCATGCCGCCACCGCCGCCACCCCCTCCGGCCTTGCCGCGGCTGGGCATGCCGCCGGCCTTGCTTCCGGCCTTGCCGCCGGCCTTCTGGTTCTGGCCGGGGAAGCCGCCGCCGGGGAAGCCGCCCTTGGCCTTGCCGCCGGTCGGAGGCTGAGGCATCTGCCCGCCCTGGCCGGTCTTGCCGGTCTGGCCCTTCTGGCCCGGCATTCCGCCGCCGGGGAAGCCGCCCTTGCCGCCGCCACCGCCGGGGCCGCTCATCATGCTCGACCCGGAGGGACCCGCCGTCACGATCGACCCGGTGTGCCCGGTGTTCAGCGTGGAGACGGTGTACGCGGTCGGCGCGGCCAGCGAGGCGGCGAGGCCAAGACCCGCCGCGGCGACCGCCAGCCGACGGTTCAGCCGGCCCGCGAGGGCGAGGCCGAGGCCCGCCACGAGGCCGCCGATCAGCACGGTCCACCGCAGCCACGGCAGGTAGTCCGAGGTCCGGCCGAGCAGCACGTACCCCCACACCGCCGTCGCCACGACCGCCGCGCCCAGCGTCACCGACCAGGCCGGCCGCGTCCGCCGCTCCCACAGCGCGACCGCGCCCATGCCGGTCACGGCCGCGAGGTACGGGGCCAGGGCCACCGTGTAGTACTGGTGGAAGATGCCCGCCATGAAGCTGAAGACCAGGCCGGTCATCAGCAGGCAGCTGCCCCACGCGAGGAACGCGGCGCGCGTCAGGTCCGTGCGCCTGGCCTTCCACGTCAGGATCACGCCCGCCACGAAGAGGATCAGCGCGGCGGGGATCAGCCACGAGATCTGGCTGCCGATCTCGGAGTTGAACATCCGGGTGAGGCCGGTCTCGCCCCACTGTCCGGTGCCGCCGCCCATGCCGCCGCCACCGCCGACCGAGCCGGTCTCGTCGCCGTTGATACGGCCGAGGCCGTTGTATCCGAAGGTCAGTTCAAGGAACGAGTTGTTCTGGGAGCCGCCGATGTACGGCCGGGAGGACGCGGGCCACAGCTCCACGATCGCCACCCACCAGCCGCCCGCGACGACCATCGCCACGGCGGAGAGCGCCAGTTGACCGAACCGCTTGCGCACCCGTACCGGCGCGAACACCGCGTAGAGGACCGCGAGCGGCGGCAGGATCAGGAACGCCTGAAGGGTCTTGGTGAGGAAGGCGAGGCCGACGGCGACGCCCGCCCAGATCAGCCACTTCGTACGGCCGTGCTCCATGGCGCGGAGCACGCAGTAGACCGTGACGGTCATCAGGAGCGCGAGCAGCGCGTCCGGGTTGTTGAAGCGGAACATCAGCGCGGCGACCGGCGTCGTCGCGAGCACCGCCATGGCGATCAGGCCCGCGGCGGCGCTGAACCGGCGGCGTACCGCCCCGTACAGCACGCCTGCGGTGGCCACCGCCATCAGGACCTGCGGGGCGAGGATCGCCCAGGAGTTGAGGCCGAAGAGGCGCACCGACAGGCCCATCGGCCACAGCGCGGCCGGCGGCTTGTCGACGGTGATCGCGTTCGCCGCGTCGGACGAGCCGAAGAAGAATGCCTTCCAGCTCTCGCTGCCCGCCTGGGCCGCCGCCGAGTAGAAGG
This sequence comes from Streptomyces sp. NPDC059897, assembly GCF_042730865.1. Lineage (NCBI taxonomy): Bacteria > Bacillati > Actinomycetota > Actinomycetes > Kitasatosporales > Streptomycetaceae > Streptomyces > Streptomyces sp. NPDC059897. The sequence continues at coordinate 24,241 of NZ_JBHWKQ010000009.1, forward strand.
AGTTGGCGTAGCCGGAGGAGGACAGGTTCCAGAAATAGGCCGCCGCGATCACGAGCAGCATGCCGAGAAAGGCCGGGCGCGCCCAGCGCGGGTCCTCGGGCCTGCCCCGCCACACGCGCGCGAGGAACGCGGCCCGGGGCGGCGGGGACTCGGCGGGCGGCGCGGGCGGCGCGTCGTACGAAGGTCGGACGTCTGTGGTCATCGCTGGGTCCCGGAGTCGGTTTCGTGGCGCTGGCCGGATCGCTGGCCAGAACGCTGGTCGGATCCCTGGTCAGAACGCTGGTCGGATCGCTGGTCGTTGAACACCCAGGCCCTGAAGAGCAGGAAGCGCAGGATCGTCGCGGCGAGGTTGGCCGCGATCAGGACGATCAGCTCGGTGGAGTGCGCCGCGTTGCCGGACGCCGTGTCGAGGGCGGCGAGCGAGCCGCTGGTCAGGGCCCAGCCGATACCGAAGACGACGATGCCCTGGGCCTGGTGGCGCACGGCCTTGTCCCGGCCGCGCACCCCGAAGGTGAGGCGCCGGTTGGCCGCCGTATTGGCGATGGCCGAGACGAACAGGGCGGCCGCGTTGGCGAGCTGCGCCCCCGAGAACGTACGGAAGCCGGAGTACAGCAGCAGGAACAGCAGCGTCGACAGGGCGCCGACGACGCAGAAGCCGAGCAGCTGGCGGGCCAGGCCCTTGGGCACGTCGGTGAGTTCACGGTCGCGCGGGTCGTCCCCGAAGGGGCGCGCGAGCCGGTCGAGGGGGAGCGAGCCGGTGGCCAGCGCCCTGCCCACGCGCCAGACGCCCTTGAGATCGTCGGTCGCCGTCTTGACGATGTGGACGGTCGAGTTGGGGTCGTCGACCCAGTCGACGGGCACCTCGTGGATGCGCAGCCCGGCCCGCTCCGCGAGCACCAGCATCTCGGTGTCGAAGAACCAGCCGGTGTCCTCGACCAGCGGCAGCAGCACCTGCGCGACATCGCGCCGGATCGCCTTGAACCCGCACTGGGCGTCGGAGAAGCGGGCTTGCAGGGAGCCGCGCAGGATCAGGTTGTAGGTGCGGGAGATGAACTCGCGCTTGGTGCCGCGCACGACCCGGCTCGCGCGGGCGAGCCGGGAGCCGATCGCGAGGTCGGAGTGCCCGGAGATCAGCGGCGCCACCAGCGGAAGCAGCGCGTTCAGGTCGGTGGACAGGTCCACGTCCATGTACGCGAGGACCGGCGCGTCGGACGCCGACCACACGGTCCGCAGGGCGCGCCCGCGGCCCTTCTGTTCGAGGCGGAAGTACGTGGCCTCCGGCAGTTCGGTGGCCAGTTCGTGGGCCACCTTGGGCGTGCTGTCGTTCGAGGCGTTGTCCGCGACGGTGATGCGGAAGGGGTAGGGGAAGGTGCGGACCAGGTGGTGGTGCAGCCTGCGCACGCACTCACCGAGGTCCTTCTCCTCGTTGTAGACGGGGATGACAACGTCCAGGACCGGTGCATCGCCGCTGCCGGCAGGGAGGTGCTCCCGCGCCGGCAGCGTCCCGAACCTCGCGGAGACGGTGCTCGCGGAGACGGTGGGTTCGATGCCCGGAGAAGAGTCGGTTCGCATGCCACCGACATTCGCCAACTGCCCTGTTAGCCCTGTGTGGTGATGCTTTGCCCTGCCTGTGAGTACGAAGGCGGGTGGGTGACGGGCGTGGCATGGGCCGGCAGATGCACGGTGAACACGGTGCGGCCCGGCACGCTGTCGACGGTCACGGACCCACCGTGCGCCGCCGCGACGGCCTGCACGATGGCGAGCCCGAGCCCGGTCGACCCCGCCTTCCGGGACCGCGAGGAGTCGCCGCGCGCGAACCGTTCGAAGACGTACGGCAGCAGCTCGGGCGGGATCCCGGGGCCGTCGTCCTGGACGTCGAGGCAGACCCACGGACCGTACTGGTGCACGCGGGCGGTGACCGTCGTACCCGGTGGCGTATGCGTCCGGGCGTTGGCGAGCAGATTGACCAGGACCTGGTGCAGCCGCGCGGAATCCGCGAGCACCGTGGCCGGCTCGTCGGGCAGCTCAAGGCGCCAGTAGTGGTCCTGGTCCGCGGCGCGGGCGTCGCTGAGCGCGTCGACGACGAGCGGCGACAGGTCCGTCGGCTCGTACGACAGCGGTCTCCCGGAGTCGAGGCGGGCGAGCAGCAGCAGGTCCTCGACGAGCCCGGTCATCCGGTGCGCCTCGGACTCGATGCGGCCGAGCGCGTGCCGGGTGTCGGGGCCCGGCTCCTCGCGGCCGCGCCTGGTCAGCTCGGCGTAGCCGCGGATGGAGGCCAGCGGCGTACGCAGCTCATGGCTGGCGTCGGCGACGAACTGGCGCACCCGCATCTCGCTCTGCTGGCGCGATTCGAGGGCGCCGTGCACATGGTCGAGCATCCGGTTGAGCGCGGCGCCGACCTGGCCGACCTCGGTTCGCGGGTCGGCCTCGGACTCCGGGACGCGTTCGTAGAGGGTCACCTCGCCGCTGTGCAGCGGGAGTTCGGAGACCCGGGTCGCGGTCGCGGCGACGCGGCGCAGCGGCCGCAGATTGACGCCGACCATGATCGCCCCGGCGGCACCGGCCGCCACGAGGGCCGCGGCGGCGACCAGCAGCTCGGTGACGATGAGCTTGTTGACGGTGGAGTCGACCTGGGCGGTGGGGCGGCCCACGTAGAAGTCGCCGTTGGATCCGGAGACGTACTGGACGCGGTAACTGCCGAGGCCCGGCAGGTCGACGGTGTGCATGGTCTTGTCGTCGCTCTGGGGGACGTCCTCCAGCACGTCGAGCACGTCCTGGGACAGGCCGTCGGTCCGCAGCTGCCTGCCGCCCTCGGCGTTCGTCGCCTCGACGCTGACCTTGCCGTCGGTGGCCTGCCCGCCGTCGACCTCGGCGCCGAGGGTCCCCGCGGGGGCGCCCACGGTCACGAACGCCAGGTCGCCGAAGTCCTTCTGTCCCATGGGGCCCGCCCCGGGGAAATCGCCCTTCGGCCCGCTCGCCCGCATCGCTATGCCGCTCACCTGCTTGTCGAGCTCGTCGTACAGGTACGAGTGCAGCGAGACGGCGGACACGACACCGATCACGGACGCCACCACGGCCATCAGCGCGACGGCCGTGACGACGAGCCGGGTGCGGAGCGTCTGGGGCCGGCCCCCGCGCTTCACGACGCCGTGGTGGCGGCCATCGCCGGCTTGATCAGGTAGCCGGCGCCGCGCCGGGTGTGGATCATCGGCTCGCGCCCGGCGTCGATCTTCCTGCGCAGGTACGAGATGTAGAGCTCGACGACATTCGCCTGCCCGCCGAAGTCGTAGCTCCACACGCGGTCCAGGATCTGCGCCTTGCTGAGCACGCGGCGCGGGTTGCGCATGAGGAAGCGCAGCAGCTCGAACTCGGTGGCGGTGAGGTGGATGTTGTCCCCGCCCCTGGACACCTCGTGACTGTCCTCATCGAGCATCAGATCGCCGACGACGAGCACGGACTCGCTGCGCCGGTCGGCGGCGCCGGTCCTGCGGATCAGCCCGCGCAGCCGCGCGACGACCTCTTCGAGGCTGAACGGCTTGGTGACGTAGTCGTCGCCGCCCGCCGTGAGCCCGGCGATCCGGTCCTCGACGGCGTCCTTCGCGGTCAGGAACAGCACGGGGATCTCGGGCAGCTCGCGACGCATCCGGCCGAGGACGCTGAGCCCGTCCATGTCCGGCAGCATCATGTCGAGCACGACGGCGTCGGGCCGGAACTCCCGCGCGCTCTGCACGGCTCCCGCCCCGTCGCTCGCGGTGCGGATCTGCCAGCCCTCGTAGCGCAGGGCCATGGACAACAGCTCGGTGATGGACTGCTCGTCGTCCACGACAAGCACCCGGACGGGGCTTCCGTCCGGCCTCAGCAGTTCGGTACGCCCCTGGGGCGAGGTCGCGGTCATGGCACAAGCTTGCGACGCGCCTCTGAGAGCACCCTTTCCCGAACCTGTGAAAACTCTGAGAAACGCATAAGGGATCGGGATCAGCCGAGCCCGGGATCAGCCGAGCCCGAACAGCGCGGCGGCGTTCTCCCTGCACACGGCCCGCACCCAGTCGTCCCCGAGCCCGAGCCGCTCGATGGCCTCCAGCTGGTGGAGGTACGGATACGGGATGTTCGGGAAGTCGCTGCCGAGCAGCACCCGGTCCCCGAGCTCGGCGAGCCGCCCCAACTCGTCCCTGGGGAACGGGGACCGGCGCTCGACGAAGTCGGTGAACGCCATGGTCGTATCCAGCCGGACCTCCCCGTACCGCTCGGCGAGCGCGAGGAAGTCGGTGTACTCGGGCATCCCCATGTGCGCGACCACCAGCGGCAGCCGGGGGTGGCGGGCGAGCAGCCGCGCGATCGGCTCGGGCCCGGTGTGCTTTCCGGGTGCGGGGCCGGAGCCGCAGTGCGTCACGATCGGCGTCCCGGCCTCGGCGAGCAGCCCCCACACGGGGTCGAGCAACGGATCGTTCGGGTCGTACGCGCCCACCTGCACATGCGCCTTGAACACCCGCGCCCCCGCCTCCAGCGCCTCGCGCACATACGTCTCGGCGCCCGGCTCGGGGAAGAAGGTGGCGGTGTGCAGGCAGTCGGGCGTGCGGGCGGCGAAGCCTGCCGCCCACTCGTTCAGCCAGCGCGCCATGCCCGCCTTGTGCGGGTACAGCATCGACGTGAAGGCCTCGACGCGGAACGCCCGCAGCCGGGCCAGCCGCTCGCTCTCCTCCTCGCGGTACGTGATCGGCCACTCGGTCCCGACGAGCGGCCCGGCGGAGTCGAAGTACGCCCACACCTTGCGCAGCACGCGCTCGGGCATGAAGTGCGTGTGCACGTCGACGAGCCCGGGGAGCCGGTACCGGTCGAGGAACGCGGCGACGGCGTCGATCTCGGAAACCCCGCCCACGCCACTCACATCACTCACATCACTCGCATCACTCACGCCACCCGCATCCCTCACGTCAGTCACGCTCGAACTCCTGGCTGCGCTCGACCTTCGCGACATGCACCGTGTACCGCTCGTACCACTCGGCGCGGCCCTGCTTCTGCACGGCTCGGTGCTCGCCGACGGACCGCCACTGCTCGATGGCCGCGGAGTCGCGGAAGTACGAGACGGTGATACCGAGCCCGCCCGGATTGCGCGCGGACTCGTGCCCCAGGTACCCCGGGATCTCCTTGACGAGCTCGTCCATCCGGTCGGCCGCCTCCCCGTACCCACGGTCCCCCGGGGTCCGCACGGAGCTGAACACCACGACGTAGTACGGCGGTTCGAAGGCGGGCAACGGCCGGGGCGCCCCCGCCCCGTCAGCCACATCGGCGTGATCACTCATGTCCGTACGATCTCTCGTTCCCGTGCGCGAGGAAAGGGATTTGGTCGAACGGCAGGCCGGCCCCTCAGAAGAGCCCACCCTGAACCGCCGGCACCTCCCGCACCTCGGGCCCCGCCCCGCCGGCCCCCTCCGGCGCGCGCTCCAACGGCCACCCGGCCAGCACCCGCGCGTCCACGACCAGCCGCCGCCCGTCGTCCCCCTCCACCAGGTGCAGATCGGGCCCGGCCGCGGCGACGACCTTCCCCGCCACGACGGCCCCTTCGCCGAGCCCGCTCACGACGGCATCGACCCGATCGATCCCCGCGAGCCCGAAAACCTCCCCGTGATCCACCACCCGGCACGGCAGCCGCTCCAACGACTCCGGCCAGCCGTCGAGCCCCGCCGCGACGCCATGCGCCCGCACCAGCTCGGCGCCCCGCTCCTCGACCCCCGGCAGCCCGCCCCGCACGGCACGCTTTCGCTCGTACGGAATCCGGTCCGGCACCCCGAGCGCCACCCGCAGCAGCTCCTCGGCCCGCCGCGCCGCCATCAGGGGCCCCCGCCCCAGCCACGTAAAAGCCACGGCCCCCTGCTCAAGGAGCCGATCGCTCCCCCTCCGCGTCCCCGTGATCCCCACTTTCACGAGTCCGTCCCCGAACCACGCCAAATACACGTGGTACGGCCGCGGGTCGTCGGCGATGGTGTCCGCTGCCACGGACCGGGCCCGGTCGATGCCGGCACATTCGGCGCACTGCGCCCGCGTCCCCCGCACCGGCACGGCATCCCGCTGCGGACACACGGTCCACCGGCCGCCCCGCCACACCCCGAGACACCGCCGCTCCCCACCGACCCGGAACGCGACTCTCTCCCCGAACCGCACCCCGCTCTCCCGCTCGCCCCCGCCGTCCCCGACCCACCCGAAGACCGGCCCGCCCCCACGCCACCGCATTCCGGTGCACCACCACGTCATACGAGCCAGGATGACGCACGGCACTGACAACACCCGGAAAACGCAAGAGGCCCCGGATTGCTCCGGGGCCTCTTGTCAGTGTGCACTCGGCAGGATTCGAACCTGCAACCTTCTGATCCGTAGGCGGGTGCGTCGCCACTAAGGATCGCTCAAACACGATGAGCGAACTGCGTGAACGGACCAGCGGAGAGCCCCCAGGTCCGCTCCCGTACGTGGCTGTACGCCTGTGTTGATGTCAGAGACTGATGTCAGCGACGCCCTGCCGGATGAGCCTCGACGATGCCCGGGGTTGGCATGCCAGGTCGTCGCGCCTGATCGCTGCCGGCAGCACGAGCCATCCAAGTGATCAACCGCAACCATGAAGTTGCGATTGGCATAATCCCTCGACGCAACTCTCCCCACCATCGAAGCGCGGCGCTACAGTGAGTGCTTCGTCACGTCGGGGGGACTGTATGACGTCTAGTGGGGCCCGTGGAACCAACTTCAGCATTGGCGGAGAACAGGCTGAAGCCGACCCGCTGTTGATGGAAGCTTTCTACGAATCCGACGACTACAGGACGGTGTCTTCACGCGAAGACCCTCGGTGCTTTGTAATCGCGCGGACGGGTGGCGGCAAATCTGCACTCCTGCAACGCCTAGAAGAGGAAAATCCCGCCCACGTCGTGAGAGTGGCCCCGGAAGACCTCTCCTTAAGCTACATCACCAATCTCGGCGTGATGCGATATCTGGACGATCTAGACATCAGCCTCGACCCTCTATTCATCGCGCTTTGGAAGCACGTTCTACTGGTCGAACTGATCCGTCACAGGTACAAAGTTGATTCTCACGCAGCCAAAATGAACTTCCTCTCCACGCTACGGGATAAAATCAAGAGGGATCCTGGAAAGCGTGCCGCACTCGACTACCTAGAGGAATTCCAGGACCGCTTCTGGGTAGAGGCCGATGAGCGCGTGCGAGAAATTACAGAGAAGTTCGAAGAGAAGATCAACAACGAGCGAAAAGGCACGCTGGGCCTGACCGGGAATCAAACAGTAAATGCATCGGCGACGGTCAACTCAGGAACCGCAGACACTTTCGCCACGGAGACCCGCAGGGAACTCACTGACCGATTTAAACGCATCGTCAATGAGACCCAAATGCCTCGACTCAACAAGATGATCAAGGTCCTTGATGAGGACATCTTGGACAGTCGCCAGAATTTCACCTACGTCGTCATCGATGACCTGGATCGCGATTGGGTGGACGAAAAAGTAGCGAACGCTCTAATCAGGTGTCTCTTTAGAGCGGTGCTTGACCTGCATCGAGTGAAGAACCTCAAGGTCATCGTGGCGCTCCGCACCAACATCTTCGAGAACCTGGACTTCGGGCACAGGGCGGGAGGACAGGAAGAGAAATTCCGCTCCCTTTCTCTCCACATGCGCTGGGGCCCATCAGAACTGCGCAACCTCGTCAGTAGTCGACTTCGTGTCGCAACGAAGAAGAGTGGCACACCGGTAAGCTCAATCTCCGACTTGTTGCCGCGCATTAACACCACGCGCGGTGACGCCTTTGATTACATGCTCACTCGGACACTCATGCGCCCGCGCGACATCATCGCCTTCGTGAATGAAACATTCGCGATATCGTCAGGCAGCGGAAGAACCTCATGGGAAGACATCAAGAACGCGGAAGATTCGTACTCATACAAGAGACTTCTCGCTCTGCGCGACGAATGGAAGATGACCTACCCGGACATTGACAGGGTATTCGCTGTCTTTGCAGGGTCAACCGTCCCCATGTCGAAAGATGAGTTCACCAAGCGGATCGATGACGCAGTTCTACTCCTCGCCGACCCACATTTTCGCGGAGCAGAATGGCTGGACCATATGACCTCGACAATGTGGAGTAACCCGTCAGCAGACTGGTCTGCCTGGTACGGCCCTCTCGTAGCACTGCTCTACAACATCGGGTTCATTGGGTGCACGACTGGCAGGCAGAGCACTGTTCGCTACGTGCGCACGTTCCCCGACTTTGCTGAAAGGGTCAGCAACCTGGAAGCCACTGATGGGTTCACTATCCACCCAGCATTCCAGGCAGCATTGGATGTGCGGGTAGATCACCTCCGGTGAGCCGGTTGATTCATCTCCCAGAAAAGCGACCACACGTGGTGACCTGAAAGCACAAGGCGTGCGCCCCGGTCGATGTGCTTCGGTCAGTGCGTGCCCGCGACAGGCGACCTGCCGACGGCCAACAGGTGGGAGCTGGCGGCAAGCAATTCTGGATACGGATCTGCCATGCGCGCCGCCTCCACGGCAGAAGCGATCAGTTCCTCTGTCGGCCCCTCGCCCGGCTGCTGCTCGGCAGTTTTCACGAGGGACCACGCAGGCCCCTCGATGCCGAAGACCTGGACATCGGTAAGGCCGGATGCGGTCAGCTCCGCAGCAAGCTCTTCGGCACGGTGGAAGTACGCCAGGGCGAATCCGCGGGCGCCGTCGTACACAGCAGTTTCCAAGATCTTGGAGACAGACTTCCGCATCACGTCCGTGTGCAGGTGGGCGTATGACACGTGCTCGAACAGCGACGCGTAGCGGTTGATCGCGGCGGCAGCGATCAAGCCTCCCGGCTTGACTACACGGTGGGCTTCCGAGAGCGCCGTCTGCCGGTCATCGGCGTCTGGCAGGTGGTAGAGGGGCCCGAGGAGCTGCACAACGTCGAAGCTGTTGTCCGGCTCGCGAAGGTCACGTGCGTCCCCGACGTAAGCCGGGCACACAGATGACGCCGTCTCGACGTGGTGGGCCACAGGGTCTACGAGCGTGACCTCGTACCCGTCCTTCATGAGCCACTCCGCATGAATGCCGGTCGCGCCGCCCACGTCCAGCACCCGAGCAGGGGGAGACGGCAGGAAGCGGCGGAGGAGCTCCTGGGTCCTGGCCAGCTCCATACGTCCGTCTGCTGAGCTGCGCAAACGACTGTCCTCGTTCTTCATCTCGCCGTAGTAGCGCATCACAGAAGGGGCCAATTCGAGATTCGACATACCCGGAGTATCGTGTGTACCGGTGGACCAGTCCAGTACGGAGAAGGGGAAGCCATGGCCGTCCTGAAATACGAAGAGATCGCAGAGTCCCTGCGCGCTCGCATCGCGGCTGGCGAGTTCGCCCCAGGAACCACGATCCCGTCTGGCCGCGACCTGGCCGAGCAGTGGTCGGTGTCGCGAGCAACCGCCATCAAGGCCGTCGACGTTCTGCGGAGCGACGGCGTAGTGGTTGCCAAGCAAGGCACCGGCTTCGTCGTCACAGAAACGCCCGTGGCCCGTCCCGCCGGCGCCCGACGAGCTGGCAGTGCACGCGTCACGGGCGGGATGCCGTTCGCGCGGATCGGTGCGCCCGACTGGGCAGAGCCGTCCGCCCGTGTCGCCAACGCGCTGGGGATCGATTCTGGCGTTGCAGCACTCCGCCGCATCCGGGTCCTCCAACTCCCGGATGGCAGTCCGCACAGCTACGTGGAGGCATGGTTCCCTCCGGAGATCGGAGAGGCTGCGCCACGGCTCGCCGACACGGCACCTCTCGCCGAGGGGACTACGCGGTACGTCCGCAGGCAGACCGGACGCTCTCCCGCCGAGGGAGTGGACGTGACGACCGTGCGTCTCGCCAGCGAGGAGGAGGCCGCCCAACTGGCAGTGCCCATGCCGACGGCCGTTGCTGTCGTCCTCCACACCGCGCACGACCAAGAGGGTCGTCCGCTGGTCTGCGAGGAGGGCGTCACGCCGTCAGCACTCTTCGAGCAGGTGGAGACGTACGAGATGTAGCGAGCGTGAAAACCGAGCTGGACCGGTCCGCCGGTCCAGCTTTTTTGATGCCTCGTCATACGCTCTGACCTGCGAAAATCCTGCGACACCAATCCCAACTGCAGTTTCACCGCTTGACTGGACCGGTCCACCGGTCCAGTCTATTCATGCGGCACCGGTCCACCGGATCGGTTCCGGCCCGGGATGGCTTCTTGCGTGATGAGGAGCCCCGCGCTGGTGGTCGCTTGAGAACTCAACAGAGTGCTGAGGGAATCCCGCCCCACCTCGCGCCAAGCGGGCGGGCGCGTACGGGTCCTGCCCCGTGCGCGGCACAGCGCATCTCAGCCTTCCGCAGCTCATCGGCTGCGGCGGTTGCCTCCGTCGCTTGTCTCGCACAAGCGACGCCGAGGGGAGCCGGGCACTTCCGACTTCAACGGCGCGCACCCCCCGGAGTAGCCGCTCCGAGGGGTGCTTTTCGGGCCGTACCTACTGCTAGGGAGACACGACCCATGGAACACATCGTCACTGTTCAGGACGCTGTTACCGCGTTCGCCGACTTCGTAGAACCGACGAGGGCGGAGCTGAACGCCATCGACGCCGAGATGCCCGTCATCCTGGCGGACGTCGACCTGCTGGACGCATACATCATCACCCTCGACCGCACGCCGACCGAGCTGGACGAGCGGCGTATCCGCCGGGCCCGTCGGCGCCTGCTCGCCGCCCACGTCAACCAGCTCAAGAGCGCGGACGGCCGGACGGGCGGTGTCGCATGAGCGCCGTCGTACGGGACCTGTCCGCCGCGCACGCCGAGGTGAAGGCGGAGATCACGCGGACCGACAGTAAGGCCAGTCTCCTGCTCGCCTTCATCGGCGCCGTACTGGCCGGCGTGTGGAGCGCAGGCAAGGATCTGCCGCTCACCGCCTACGCACTCGCCCCCGGCCTGGCCGGTATCGCCGTGCTGCTGGGCGCCGCCGCACTGCTGCTGTCCTCGGTGCGACCGAACCTGTCCGGGCGGCACGGCTTCCCACTGTGGGCCACCCTCACGCCGGAGCAGATCCGGGAGGCGATGGCCATCGACATCGCCACCGACATCGCGGGACTGTCGCGCATCGCCGTCCTCAAGTTCACCGGGCTGCGGCGCGCGATCGACCTGACCCGCATCGGCGGCGTGCTGCTGATCGTGGCCGCGCTGGTGCGCGCGTTCGGGGGTGCGGCATGACCGCCTCGACGCGCAAGGCGCTGACCAAGGTTCAGATCGTGGTGCTGAGTGCGGCGTTCGTGCCGATGCTCGCCACCGGGGTCTTCGGCGGGGTCGGTACCTACTCCAACATCAGCGGCGCCTACGGCAAGGGCACCGCGCTCGGGGCCGTGGCCGCCGGTGAGGGCGCGACGGCCGTTCTGGCGCTGGTGCTGCTCGGGCTGACGATGCTGGGCCAGTCCTCGCCGCGCATCATCCGCCTCGGACTGTGGGCCCTACCCGCCGCCGCGTCCGCGATGGCCGCGATGGCGGCCGATGACCCCGGCACCACGGTCATCTACGCCATCACCCCGATGGGCATGTGCGTCTCCGCCGAGGGCATGGCCTTCCTCGCTCGCCGGATCGCGGTGCACACCGAAGGCCGCGACGCGGAGGGCGAGCGGCACGCGGTGGAGACGGTGCAGAGCCTGGCCTATCACCGGGCCCGCGCCGCCAACCACCCCGACAAGCGGGTCCGCTGGTGGTCCGACCGGAAGTCGTGGCGCCTCGCCCGCAAGGTCGGGGCCGGCGACGCGGAGCTGGGATCGAGGCTGCTCGATGTGCAGCGTCAGCGCGTCACGATCGGTGCGGACGCCGCGCTCGGATCGATGTTCCACCTCGACGCCGCCGCTCTCCCAGCCGGAACCGCGAATGTGGAGGAATCCACCGAGACCATGAGGAAACGGTCTACGGCTGACCTGCCGGAATCGACCCCCGCGCCGATCACCGCGAACGTCACCGCACTGCCCCGACCGGTGGCCGTCGGCTTTCTGAAGTCGACGTTGCCGAGCAAGCCCGTGAAGGCGATCGAGTCGGCCCCGGTCGCCCCGATCGTGAAGGCGAGCGTGCCCGCCGAATCGAGCAAGCCGCGCCGGGCGACCGGTCGTCTTCCGGACGTCGCGAAGCCGACCCGATCGAAGCGCACCCCCGAGCAGTTGCTCGATGAGGCGCGCGAGGCAACAGCGGACTGGCCGGCCGCGAAGCTGACTGCCGAGGGCCTGCGGCGCGAGCTGCACACCTCCCCGGCCAACGCCCGCACGCTGCGCGAGGCGCTGCGGGCCGAGCGCGCTGAGGCCGCGTGATGGGAGCGCTGCCCGTCTACCGGTGGCGCCTCGCCCCGGACGGGTTGGCGACCCGCCGTCAGCTCCGCGCGCTGGGCCTGCGGCCCGGTGGGCAGGAGGTGGCGGCCCAACTGGAGCGGCCACGGCGGCGCCGTGGCCCGCTGGTCGCCTACCTCTACCGGATCGACGCCGCCAAGCCCGTGCGTCCGATGACTCCGGCCCGGTGGGCGGCCCTGGCCAAGGCCAACGCCGCTCGCCGTGTCTGCCCCGAGTGCGGCCGCGACGCGGGATACGTCATCCCCGCCTCGCTCGGCACGTGTCCCACCTGCCACGACACCACTCCTTCTCTTGCCGCGTGAGCTGCGGCGATTCGTGATCGGAGACGCTGTGAAGCACACCATCACCACGCACCAGCTCCGGGGCCGCCGCGATCTGGAGCGCGACGCCAAGTACCTCGCCCCGGAAGCGATCCGGCAGGTCAGCCGGGCCGTGAACGGCCGGATGCCCGCCGTCGAGATCACCCTCACCACCCCGAAGGGCCTGGCCGAACTCGGCACTCAGGCCGAGGTCGAGCTGTCCGGCTGCACCGACCGCCGCACCATCGACCGCGCCCGCAGGACGTACATGCGCGAGGCCCGCGACCACGCCGGCCGCGCGCTCCCTCGCTCGGACGGATCGGTGGTGGTGCTGGTCAACGCCGACCAGCACCGCACCACCGAGGACCTCGCGCTCACGCTCGTGCACGAGTTGACGCACGCCATGCAGTTCTCCCGCCGGGGCGTCCTCGACGCGCTCGTGCAGGACCTGCGCGCCGCCTACCGCGTCGAGCGGCAGTCCCGCCGCGACGCCCGCGCGTTCGCCCGGGTCGTCGAGGAGCACGAGCGCGAGGCCTACGACACCGAGCGCCTCGCGAAGAACCTGCACTGACCCCCACCGCCTTGCCGGGGCCCGCCTGCCGTGGGCCCTGGTTTCCCCTGCCCGGATCCGGGCTGTCTGGAGTCAACGCGCATGAGTGACAACGTCGTTCACCTGCACAAGCACACCGACGAAACCCCCGAACCCACCACCGAGGCGGCCACCCTCACCGTGGTGCCCGAGCAGCGTCCCGTCCCGTTGTGGGTGCGCTCCGGGCGCGCCGTGCGGGACGTGGCCACCCACGAACGCACCCGCACCGCTGGCCGGTTGGCCGTGCGGCACACCACCTATGTCCTCGGCGGGACCCGGATCACGGCCCGTCGCACGTGGGACGGGCGCACCGCGGCCCGCTACGAGCGCATGTTCCGCGCTGCCGAAGCGGCCGGGAACTATGAGGTCGCGCAGGAGTGGGAGGAGCGCGGGCAGCGCTACCGCGAGGCCCGGCACCGCCGCCGCATGGACCTGCTCACCTCCCCGGTCGACGCCGCCAAGGGCGCCGCCGCCGGGGTCGGTCTCGGCATCGGCGGATTGCTCCTGCTGGGCATCGCCCTTGCGGTGGCCACGAAGGAGGCGTCCGATGTGGTGACGCCGCTGATGGCGGTGGTCGGGCTGATTCGGCTGCTCATCACGATCGTTCAGGTCACCTGGGGGCCGCTCACCATCGTGGGCCCGCTGCTCGCCTTGCTGGGGCTGTGGGAGGTCGGTCGGCGTGCGCAGGCCGCCCCGTACTGGGCGTTGCCGGACAACGTCCGCAGCGGCGAGGGTGAGCCGATCACTCCGTCGATCGTGGTCAAGGCGCTGCGTGACCTGGGGGTGCCCGCTCTCCGCAACGCCATCAAGGAGATGGGGGACGCGGGCGCCGGCATGCTCGGCCCGATCCGTATCGCCGGATGCGGTGTCGAGGTCGACGTCACGCTCCCGTCCGGGGTGTCGACGATCGAGGTGCAGCAGCGGCGCCGCAAGCTGGCGGAGAACCTGACCCGGCACGAGCACGAGGTGTTCATCACCCTCCCGCAGGCCGCCCGCACCGTGCGCCTGTGGGTCGCCGACTCGGGGGCGCTGGACGAGCCGATCGGCCCGTCGCCGCTGGTCACCGACGAGACGATGACCGCCGACTACGCCAAGGGGAAGGCGCCGTGGGGCCAGGACCTGCGCGGGGATGCCGCCGCCCTGTCCCTGTATCAGCGCCACCTGCTCATCACCGGTCTGTCCAACCAGGGCAAGACCGTCGCTCTGCGCTCTCTGGCCCTGTGGCTGGCTCTCGACAGGTCGGTGGAGTTCCTGATGGGTGACCTGAAGGGCGTGGGTGACTGGGCCATGTTCGACGGGCTCGCCTCCACGCTGATCCAGGGGCCGACGGACGAGCACGTCATCCAGGTCACGGAGATGGTCGAGGGCGCGGTCGAGGAGATGAACCGCCGGATCCAGGCGCCGCCCGGAACGGTGTTCCCGCCGCTGGTCGTGCTGGTCGACGAGGCGCAAGTCGCGTTCATGTGCCCGCTCAAGGACGAAGACAAGCGCCCCTACGGCGGCGCGAAGGCCAACTCCCGGTACTTCATGGCGGTCCGCAAGATTCACAACCAGGGCCGGGCCGTGAACGTGCTGATGTGGCAGGGCACTCAGGACCCGACCGACCAGAACCTGCCCAAGCTGGTCCGCGAGGGCGCCCACACCCGCGCTTCCCTCGCGCTGGGCACCGAGTCGCAGGCCCGCATGGCGCTCGGAGACAAGGCCGTCGACGGCGGCGCCGCGCCCAACCTGCTCCGTCCGGGTCTGGATCGGGGCACGCTGGTCGTCGCCTCGGACGGGATCGCCATTCCGGCCGGGCAGTCGTCTCTCACGGTGCGCACGCACTACATCGACGACGACGGCGCCGAGGCCATCACCGACCGGGCCAAGGCCATGCGGGACGGCGTCACCACCCTGCATGTGATCGAGCCGGGCGGGGACCGCGACCCGCTCGCCGACATCGCCACCGTCGTGGGCGACGCGCCGCGCGTGCGGACGAAGGACGTCCTCAAGCGGCTCGCCGTGCTCAACGAAGGCGCCTACGGCGGTTGGTCGTTCATCGACCTCAAGCGTGTCCTCGACGACGCCGGCGCGGAGCCCTACAAGTCCGACGGCGTCATGGTCGTCGCCCGCGACCGCCTCGCCCGCGCCCTCGCCAACCGGGGCGACGAGGGTTCCGCTTCAGCCTCCGAGTAGAGGGAGCCGAACCCCGTCCGGGGCAGGGAGGCAGGGAGAACTCCCTACCGGCCTCCCTGCCCCGCCTCCCTGGCCCTGACCTGCATGAATGATCACTCAGGGAGGCAGGGAGGCCCGCAGGTCAGCAACCCTGAAACCCCCTCCACAGCGCCCCGGCAAGGGGGTGCCTCTGCCTCCCTGAACACCGTTCGGAAGGGATTCCGCATGCTGCCCGAACCCACCCACCGCGCGCCCGGACAAGCGCCCGTCATCGTCCACCAGCCCGCTCCGATACAGCCCGTCCAGGCCGCTCCCGTCGTCGCGGTGCAGCCGGGCCACATCCCCACAGTGCAGACCATCGTGCTGCCCGACGGGCGCGCGGTCACCGGCTACGCCGTCAACCCCGTCCAGCCCGAACCGGTCGCGGTCAAGCCGATCGTCTCACGGGCGGCGGTGAACGTCGCGCTCGGCGGGGTCGGCTTCCTCGCGGTCTGCGGCGGCCTGTTGCTGCTCACCACGTTCGTCGCCGCACTCGCCGCGCTGATCCAGCAGCTCATCATCTTGGCCGCCGTCGTGTTCGGCGGGTGGATCGCGGTGCAGGTCCTCGGGGCCTCGCGCGGCGGTAGCACGGTCAACATCCGCAAGGCCGTCTTCAAGCGCAACCACTTCCACGGCTAGCTACGCCAAGGGCGGCCCCTCACGTCTCGCCAAAGTCGCGGGGCCGCCCTTGTTCATCCAGCACGCTTACACCGAACTGGAGACATCCAGCATGACCCAACCCACCCTCATCCGACGAGACGACCACCGGTCGTTAGGCATCCCGAGCATTTCCCTGGAGTGCCTGCCGATGCTCGCCGCCGCCCTCACAGCGGCCGAACACGGCTGGCACGTCTTCCCCCTGCGCCCTGGCACCAAGCGGCCCGCCCTCCACGGCGAGAACGCGTGCCCGCGCACCGGAGCATGCGCGGACGGGCACGTGAAGTGGGAGCAGCGCGCCACCACCGATCCCGACCGCATCCACGCCGCATGGTCCACCGGCCCGTACAACGTCGGCATCGCCACCGGCCCCTCCGGGCTGCTCGTGGTCGACCTCGACATGCCGAAGGACAAGGGCAGTTCGGACGCGCCTGACGGCGCGGCAACCTTTGGTGCGCTCTGCGAGCGCGCCGGGCACGGCGTCCCCGACACCTACCGGGTGCGGACCGCGAGCGGCGGAACCCACCTGTACTTCAACGCCCCGGACGGCAGCACCTACGCCAACACCGCTGGAACCATCGGCGAGTTGGTCGACACCCGCGCATGGGGCGGCTACGTCGTCGCAGCGGGCAGCACCACACCCGCCGGAGCGTACGAAGCCCTGAGCGGCTCCCTGGCGGCCCCACTGCCCGAATGGCTACAAACCATCCTGAAACCGGCCCCCGCGCGCTCTACGGGCCCGCTGAGGCTCCCCGTGGCCAACGGGAGCCGCGCGGCCCTGGCCGCACTGCACGCGGAGTGCGCCGTCGTGGTGGGAGCCCCGGAGACGCAGCGCAATACAACGCTCAACCTCTGCGCGTTCAAGGTGGGGCGTTTCGTCGCGTGGGGCGACCTTGCTCGGCACGTGGTTGAGGAGGCCTTCCAAGGGGCGGGGGAGTCGTGCGGACTGACGTCGGCCGAGTGCCGGGCCACCATCCGCAGCGCCCTGGACAGCTCGATGCGCAAGGTCCGGCCGAGGGAGGCAGCATGACCGCCGCCCGCTCCCCCTTGGAAGGCCTACCCCAGGACACGACCGGTCCGCAGGCCGCGCGGTCGACCGGAGTTCCGGACGGCGTGGGCGCCCCGAAGCGCGGCGCCGAAGGCGTCCTTTCAGCTCTTCGCCCTGAACCACAACCGCAGCGCGGCGACGGCCGGTACCCCATCGCGTGGCTGCACATCGTCGCCCCGCGCGGCGCCACGCCGACCGCCACCTCGAGGTGCGAGTGCGGCCGCGACCGCAGCGCCATCGGCAAAGCCCGCGTGCTCGCGCTCATCGACGACCACACCGCACACCGCACAGCCTGCCCCCTGCGCAACCCCCAGGAAGGAAGGGCCGCCGCATGACCAGCTCCATCGACGGCGCCGCACTGCTCGACGAGGTGGAAGCCTTCCACCGCCGCTTCAACGTCTTCCCCACCGACGCCGCGTACGTCGCCGTGGCCCTGTGGGACGCACACGCCCACCTGCTCGACTGCTTCGACTCCACCCCCCGCATCGCCTTCCTGTCCCCCGAACCGGGGTCAGGCAAGACGCGGGCCCTGGAGATCGTGGAAACGCTCGTGCCACAGCCCATGACCGCCGTCAACGCGTCCGCCGCCGCCCTGTTCCGCTCCGTCTCCTCGGGCAACGGCAAGCCGACGATCCTGTTCGATGAGATCGACACCGTCTTCGGTCCCAAGGCCGGGGACAACGAGGAGCTACGCGGCTTCCTCAACGCTGGACACCGCCGAACCGGCGTTACCTACCGGTGCATCGGCGACGGCGGCAACCAGAGCGTGCAGGCCTTCCCCTCGTACTGCGCGGTCGCGGTCGCCGGTCTCGGGTCGCTACCCGACACGATCCTCAGCCGCTCCGTCATCGTCCGCATGCGCCGGCGGGCCAGGAACGAGAAGGTCGAGCCGTTCCGGGCGCGCGTCCACGAAGCCGAGGGGCACAAACTCCGTGACCAGCTTGCCGAATGGGCCGAACACGCCCGCGGCTTCGTCATGGGCGCCTGGCCGGACATGCCCGACGGCGTCACGGACCGGCCCGCCGATGTGTGGGAACCCCTGCTCGCCATCGCCGATGCCGTTGGCGGCAACTGGCCCGAGCGGGCCCGCGCCGCGTGCGTCACCCTCGTGACCGCCTCCCGCGCCAACGACAAAGGCAGCATCGGCGTCCGGCTCTTGACCGACCTGCGCGACCACGTCATGTGCGGCATCGATCGCCTGCCCACCGTCGCCATTCTCGACCGGCTCAACTCCATGGACGACGCCCCTTGGGCCGACCTGGGCGGCAAGCCACTCGATAACCGGCGCCTTTCCAAGATGCTCGCCGACTACATGACGGCGGACAACGAACCCATCGCCTCCCGCAACATCAAGACCGGAGCGAGCGTCCTCAAGGGCTACCACGCCGCCGATCTCCACGACGCGTGGCAGCGCTACTGCCCCCCACCCCCGGAAAGTCCGCTACCTCCGCTACCGGGCACCGAAAACCTGATCTGACCTGCGGCAACGCGGTAGCGGCAGGCCCTCCTGCTTGCCGCTACCTATCCGCTACCGCTACCTCGTCCGCTACCTCCGACAGGCCCTCTGACCTGCGAGGTAGCGGCGGTAGCGGAAGTAGCGGACTTCCAGGGGCCGGGCGGCCCCTCCCTCTTCCCGGAGGTCTGTGTGCCCACCGCCGTACCCGAAACTCCCGAGGCCCTGACCGTTCCTGAAGTCATGGAGAAGCTGCGCCTCAGCCGCTTCAAGGTCTACGACCTCATCCGCTCGAACGAACTCCGCAGCATCACGATCGGGCGGGCCCGCCGCATCCCGGTCGACAGCGTCCGCGCGTTCATGCGCGACCGATTGGAGGAAGCTGCCTGATGGCCAAGCGACGCGCCAACGGCGAAGGAACCATCACGAAGCGCAAGGACGGACGCTTCCAGGCCGCCGCCTACGTCTACCGGCCCGACGGGACACGGACGCGGAAGTTCGTCTACGGCAAGACTCGCGAAGACGTGGCCGACAAGCTCACAGAGTTGCAGGAGAAGACCCGCCAGGGCATCCCTGCCGCGTCGTCGACGATGGCGTTTGGCGACTACCTGACGTACTGGCTCGCCACCATCGCCCCGGAGCGGCTCAAGCCCTCAACTCTGAACAGCTACGAGGGATTGACCCGCCTCTACATTCGGCCGGCACTCGGCAAGAAGCGGTTGAACCGACTGTCCCCCTCGGATGTCCGCCGCTTCCTCACGGAGTTCAAGAACTCCTGTCTGTGCTGCCTGCGCGGTGCCGACTACGAGCGTCCCGAGGAAAAGCGCGGGTGCTGCGCCGTGGGCCGCTGCTGCAAGCGGCTTCCCTCCGCGCGGACCGTGCAGTACATCCACGCCGTCCTACGGTCCGCGCTGCAACAGGCAATGCGCGAGGAACTGATCGCGCGGAACGTCGCCCGCATCGTCGAAACGCCGACCGTCACGCCCAAGGAGGTACGTCCGTTGGACCCCGCCGAAGTACGGCTTCTACTCAAGACCGCGCGGCCCCACCGGCTGTACGCCCTGTGGCTCTTGCTCGTCTCCACGGGCCTGCGCCGGGGCGAGGCACTCGCGCTCACCTGGTCGGACATCGACCTCGCGAACCGCCAACTCCGGGTACGGCGGAACGTGCAGCGCATCCGGCGGGAACTGCTCTTCGGGACGCCCAAGACCACCCGGTCCATCCGCACGGTGCCGATGCCCCGGCACGTCGTACGGGCACTCACCGAGCACCGCGAGCAACAGGAGCGGGAGCGCAAGGTCGCGGGGAAGAAGTGGCAGCCCGCGCCCGGTCAGCCGGACGGGCTGGTCTTCACCACGATCACGGGACGCGTGACCGACCCCCGGAGCATGAACCGCATGCTGACCATCCTGTGCCGGGACGCGAAGCTGCGGCGCGTGCGCGTGCACGACCTGCGCCACACCTGCGCCTCGCTCCTGCTCGCGCAGGGGGTAGATGCCCGCACGATCATGGAGACGCTCGGGCACAGCACGATCACGATGACGCTCGACACCTACGCGCACGTGATGGACACGACCCTGCGGGCCGCAGCGGAGCGCATGGACGACGCGCTCAATCTCGACGACCCCGACGAGGAACCGGAGGGGAAGGAGAAGGGCGACTAAGAGCGGCTTTCCGGCCGCGTTGATGTCACCCGCTGATGTCAAAGGCCCCCTGGAGAATCTCCAGGGGGCCTTTGACCAGTGTGCACTCGGCAGGATTCGAACCTGCAACCTTCTGATCCGTAGTCAGATGCTCTATCCGTTAAGCTACGAGTGCTTGTTTTTTCTTTTTTTGTTGTCTCCGTTCCCGGCCTTTCGGCCCGTCCCGGCGACAAGAAGAACATTACATGACTGCCGCCGCCATGTGAAATCCGATTGCCCCACCCCTTCTGACCTGCGGAAACGCACTGCGGGGCAGCGGGCGACCACACCCGGGAAGCACCGAAGCCCCGGTCCTGGTGGACCGGGGCTTCGGATCTTGCTGCGGAGGCGGAGGGATTTGAACCCTCGATGGGGGGTAAACCCCAAACCGCATTAGCAGTGCGGCGCCATAGACCGGACTAGGCGACGCCTCCAGCGCAGTCCCCTCTCGCGCGGACGCGATTGGGTGCGTGCAGATGATGACACAGCGGAGCGCCGCCTCACCAATCGCCCCCCACGGTACTAGGAGGGCAGGCCACAGGGCAAAGCCTGGGGTGTCGGGCCGCAACGTCGGGGCGGGTACGGGCGTTGAGCACGGCATGTTCATGCGCATCTCTTCCCGCATCTCTTCCCGAATCCCTTCCCGAGTGCTCGGCTCCGTCGCGACCGTCGTCGCCCCGCTCGCCCTCCTCGCGGCCACCCCCGCCGCCGCGCACGCGGACGCGGGCAGCGGGTTCGGGTTCGGGCCCGGGCCCGACCACCTGACCATCACCGTCACCGAATCGGACAACGGCAGCGACGGGACGTACGAGCTGGACTGCTCGCCCGCCGGCGGGACGCACTCGGATCCCGGCGCGGCCTGCGGGCGGCTCGACGAGCTGGAGGCGGAGGGCGTCGACCCGTTCGCTCCCGTCGCCGGCGACGCGCGCTGCACCATGCAGTACGGAGGCCCGGCCACCGCCCGCGTCACGGGGAACTGGCACGGCCGCGCCGTCGACTCCTCCTACGCGTTGAGCAACGGCTGCGAGATCTCGCGGTGGCAGCAGTTGGAGCCCGTGCTGCCTGCGACGGGGCAGTGACCCTCGGTCCAATGGTCACAGGCTCGTGACTCGGCGCGCTCGGGATCCCCACATCCTCTACGTGGGCTCCGTCGCATCCGGCGCCTCTCGTCCAACCACTGCCCGTAGACTCCCTCCCGTGATACGCCGCGGACCACGAGGCAGGATGGTCCGCGCGGTCGGCAAGTCGCAGTAATCAGGGAGGAACCGTCGTCGTGAGCAGCAGGCCATCCCGAGGCGCTGCTCGCCTCGCAGCCATACTTGACGCGCTTCCGGACGGGCTGTTGCTCGTCAACACCAACGGAACCGTGGTCAACGCCAACTCCATCGCCCTGGAGTCCTTCGAGGCCCCGGGCACGGCACTTGTGGGGCGCGGCCTGCTCGACCTCCTGCCCGAGTTCGACTCGCGGCTGATCCCCGGCTCCATGCGCCGGCCGGACACCGTGACCGACGAACGCGGGCGGACCAAGCCGACGCGGATGACCGCGCGGCGCACCGACGCGAGCGAGTTCCCCGTCGAGGTGACCTCCGCGAACCTCTCCGACGGCGCGCGCGACGCGGTCGATCCGTACAGCACCGGCGGCGGTCAGGCGTACAGCGGCTCCGAGCTGCTCATGCTCGTCGTGCGGGACCTGTCGGGGGCCGTCGACACCGAGGCCGAACTGGCCCGTTCGCAGCGGCAGACCGAGATGATCCTGCGCGCCGCGTCCGAGGGCGTCGTCGGCACCGACACCGACGGGCGCATCGTGCTCGTCAACCCCGCCGCGGCGCAGATCCTCGGCTTCCGGGCGAGCGACCTCGGCGGCCAGGAGCTGCACCCGCTCATCCTGCACTCGCGTCCGGACGGTGAACCGTTCCCGTACGAGGAGTCCCCGCTCGCCGACACGCTGCGCTCCGGGCGCAAGCACCGGGTGCGCGGCCAGGTGCTGTGGGCCAAGGACGGCTCCAAGGTGCCCGTCGACATGACGACGGCTCCGGTGCGCGACGGGGACCAACTGGTCGGCGCCGTCATGACGTTCGCCGACCGCAGCTCCGTCGAGAAGCTGACCGTCGAGCACTCCGAGGAGATCGCCCGGCGCGACGAGGCCGCCGAGAAGGAGCGCGAGGAGCACGCCGCGGAGCTCCAGCGGGTCACCGAGGAGAGCGCCGCCGAGCTCCAGCGGGTCACGGACGAGAGCGCCGCCGAGCTGGAGCGGGTGCGCGAGGAGCTGGGCTCCGAGCTCACCTCCGTGCGCGAGGAGCTGACCGGTGAACTCGCCGCCGTCCGCGAGCAGCACGCCGAGGAGCTGTCCGCCGAGAAGGAGCGGGGCGCCTCGCTCGCGGAGCGCGAGAAGGACCGTTACGAGGCGCTGGCCGCGCGGCACACGCAGCTGCTCGCCGTGCTCGGGCAGTCGCTGCGCGGGCCGTTGGACGAGCTGCGGCACGAGCTGAGCCAGCTCGCCGCCGACGACGCGGGCCAGTTGTGGCCCGAGGCCAACCAGGTGCTGCACCACCTGGCCGCCGGGTACTCGCGGATGACGACCCTCGTCGACAACGTGCTGGCCTATCAGACCTTGGACGAGGGCGGTTCGCTGCTCTCCCGTACGAACGTCATGTTCGACGCCGTCGTCGCCGCGGGTGTCGACGGCGCCGTCGAGCTGATCGGGCCCGGCCGGGTGCAGTTCGCCGTACACGCGCCGCCGATCGAGGCCGAGGTGGATGCGGGACGGCTCGCGACCGCGCTCGCGCACCTGATCGCCGACGTCGCCGGGATCGACGCCACCGGCAATGCCCGCACGCCCGCGACGTCCGGATACGTCGACTCGACCGTCGTCGTGGCCGCCGCGCAGCGGGGCGCGAACGTACGCATCGAGGTGCGCGGTCCCTACTCGGGCGGCGACCCGGTGCACGAGCCGATCGTGCACGGCATCGTGCGGGCGCACGGCGGTGTGCTGCAGACGCACGAGGTGCCGGGCATGAGCGGCAGCGCGTACGTCCTCGAAGTGCCGATCGGGACGGGCGCCGGGGCCGGGGTCGTGCCCGCTGCCGGTGTCGTTCCCGACGGGGTCGCCGACGGCGTGCCCGCCCAGGCCGATGCCAATGTCTCCGTCGAGGCCTCCGAGTCCACGGAGTCCCACGAGGTCTCCGCCGAGGCGAACCCGAACCTTCCCGCGCAGGCCACCGGTGGCGGCAACAGGCGTCGCAGGGCGCGCCGGGCCGCCGGACCCTCGACGGACGCGTTCCTGGAGAGCAGCGTGTCTGGCGGTGCTCCGTCGGCGCCGGCTCCTTCCAGCGGTACGGGCCGCAGGCGCGGACGTCCCGCCCAGGAGGAGGCCGCGGCCCAGGGTGCCGTGGTGACCTCGGCCGAACACGAGGCGAGTGCCCCGGCCCTGGGCGAAACGGTGCCGCCGCAGGGCGTGCCCGCGCCGACCGGGCGCAGGGCCCGGCGCGCCGGACGTCAGGAGCAGGCCGCTCTGCCCGCGCTGCCGTCCGGGACCGCCACCGACGGTGAGCAGGGGGCCGAACCGGCTCAGGGCGAGCTTGAGTTGGCCGGCGCCGGGGCCGCGCAGCCTTCCGGGCGGCGGGCGCGGCGTGCGCTCGGCAGCGCGCAGCCGACCCAGGACGCGCAGGACGCGCAGGGTGCTCCCGCGGGTGGGCAGAGGGCGAGGGCACAGCAGCAGGCCGGTCCGCGCGAGGTGTTCGCGCTGCCGCCCGCCGAGGCCGACCGCACGCCGCAGGCCCTGCCCGAGACCGAGGCACGGCCCGAGGCGCAGGCCCAACCGCAGGCCGAGGCGTCGGCCGACGTGCAGGCCGAGGCGCAGCCCGATGTGCGGCCCGCCCCCGCTGACGTACCGCAGGAGCAGGACGCGCAGGCCGCCCCGCGGGAGAGCGGCATTCGACCGCAGCCCCTCCCGTTGCCGGACGAGGCGCACCAGCACGACACCGCCGGGGCGCACCCGGCCGCGGACCACACGCCGCCACAGCCGCATCCGGCGCAGCCCACGCCCGCACAGGGCACGCCGACGGCGGGTGGCGCGGGCGCCGCGCTGCCGCCGGAGAGCACGCCGGGCAGCGAACCTGAGGAAGCGGCGGCGGACCAGGTACAGGCCCCGGTCCAGGTCGAAGCCGAGGCTGAGGCCGAAGCCGAGGCCGCGAACCAGGCGGAGCCCCAGCCCGCGCCGCAGCCCGCGCCGCAGCCCGCGCCCCAGCCCGCGCCCCAGCCCGCGCCGCAGCCGGCGGCCCAGCCGGAAGCCCAGCCCGCGCCGCAGCCGGGCCCGCAGGCGGAGGCTCAGCCAGAGCCCCAGCCGCAGAGCGCCCCGGTCGGCGAGTCGGAGAGCGCGCCCACGGCCCCGGCCGACGGCACCCCGCCCCCCGCCGCCGCCCAGCCGCTGCCCGCCGAGGCCCCGAAGCCACAGGCTCAGGACCAGGCCCCGTCCGGTGACACCAGCTCGACGCAGGGGCGTGCCTTCAGCGTGCGGACGCTGGGGCAGGGCGTGCCGTTCGGGCGCCAGGTCGCCGGGCAGCAGCGTCGGCCGCAGCCCCCGGCTCCCCAGCCGCTTCCGCCGCAGGCTCCGCCGCGGCCGAGCGCCGCGCCGCAGGCCGGCCAGGCGCAGGGCCAGACGCAGGGCGGTTCGGGGACGTTCGGCGGCTCCGGCACGCTCGGCGGTTCCGGGCGGCGCCGCAAGCTGTCGAATCGCAAGGACCAGCCGGACACCGGCAGCGCCACCGCGCAGCCCCCGGCGCAGAACACCCCGACGCCCGGCACCCCGCCCCAGGGCACCGCTCAGGGCACGCCTCCGCAGGGCACGCAGGCCCGGCCGCACCCGCAGCCGATCCTCTCGCCGAACTCCTCCGAGGGCGGCGGCCGCGCCTACGCGATCGGCGCCCCCGAGCAGGACGGCGTCGAGGGCCCCGAGCCGCTGGACGGCCCCGGTGGCGCCGTGGAGGTCGCCAACCGGCCGCAGCCGATGCCGATGGACGACGAGCTGCCGCCCGAGCCGCTCGACAACCCGCGCCGCCTCCTCGTCTGGCCCGCGCCGGACGTGGCGACGCAGCAGGCGCTGAGCGACCGTGGCTACCGTCCGGTGACCGTGCACTCCCGTGAGGAGGTCGACGCGCAGATCGCGGCGTTCCCCGCCGCGCTGTTCGTGGACCCGCTGACCGGGCCGATCACGCGGACCGCGCTGCAGTCGCTGCGCCAGGCGGCCGTCGCGGCCGAGGTGCCGGTCCTGGTGACCGCGGGCCTCGGTCAGGCCTCGCGCGATGCCGCGTACGGCGCCGACCCCGCCGTACTGCTGAAGGCGCTCGCCCCTCGGGACAGCGAGCAGCACCCGCCGCGGGTGCTGCTGATCGAGGAGCACGAGGAGATCGCGCTCGCCCTGACCGCGACCCTGGAGCGGCGCGGGATGCAGGTCGAGCGGGCCGCGAACGACGCGGACGCGGTGGCCATCGCCTCCGAGCTGCACCCGAACCTCGTCGTGATGGACCTGCTGCAGGTGCGGCGCCGCCAGGCGGGAATCATCGACTGGCTGCGTGCGAACGGGCAGTTGAACCGCACGCCGCTGGTCGTCTACACCGCCGCCGTCGACCCCGCCGAGCTGCCGAGGCTCGCGGCGGGGGAGTCGGTGCTGTTCCTGGCGGAGCGTTCGACGAGCGCCGAGGTACAGGGCCGGATCGTGGACGTACTGGCGAAGATCGGCACAAACTGAGCGTCAGATCCTGAGTCTCGGCCCCTGAGTCTCGGGCTCTGAGCCTCAACACGCGTACGGGGGCGGCCCTTTCGGGCCGCCCCCGTTTCACGTGAAACAGGCCGTCACAGCTTGGTGACGTCCAGGTCCCCCTCGGCGTACTGCTTACGCAGCACCTTCTTGTCGAACTTGCCGACGCTGGTCTTCGGCACCGCGGGGATGATCGTCCAGCGCTCCGGCAGCTGCCACTTGGCGACCTTCTCGGCGAGGAACGAGCGCAGCGTCTCGAAGTCGGCGCTCGCTCCCTCCTTCAGCACGACGGTGGCGAGCGGCCGTTCGCCCCACTTGTCGTCGGGCACGGCGACGACCGCGGCCTCGGCGACGTCCGGGTGGGACATCAGCGCGTTCTCCAGGTCGACGCTGGAGATCCACTCTCCGCCGGACTTGATGACGTCCTTGGCGCGGTCGGTGAGCGTGAGGAAGCCGTCGGGGCTGATGGTGCCGACGTCGCCGGTCTTCAGCCAGCCGTCCTCGCTGAACTTGTCCTCGGGGCGCATCGGTTCACTGTCCGCGCCCGCGTAGTACGCGCCCGCGATCCACGGCCCGCGCACCTCCAGCTCGCCCGCCGACTCGCCGTCCCAGGGCAGCTGCTCGCCGCCGGGGCCGGTGAGCCGCCCCTCGACGCCGGCCGGGAAGCGGCCCTGCGTGAGCCGGTACGCGAACTCCTCCTCGCTGCCCGGTTCGACACTGGCCGGGGGACGGGCGACGGTGCCGAGCGGGGAGGTCTCCGTCATGCCCCAGGCGTGGCAGACCCGCATGCCCAGGTCGTCGAAGGCCTTCATCAGCGAGGGCGGACAGGCCGCGCCGCCGATGGTGACCTGCGTGAGCGTCGAGACGTCGCGCGGCTTGGCGGTGAGCTCGGCGAGCAGGCCCTGCCAGATGGTGGGGACGGCCGCGGCGTGCGTGGGGCGCTCGGTCTCGATCATCTCGGCGAGCGGCGCGGGCTGCAGGAAACGGTCCGGCATCAGCATGTTCACGCCGGTCATGAACGTGGCGTGCGGCAGGCCCCAGGCGTTGACGTGGAACTGGGGGACGACGACGAGCGAGGTGTCGGCGTCCGTGAGGCCCATCGACTGCGTCATGTTGACCTGCATGGAGTGCAGGTAGATGGAGCGGTGCGAGTAGACGACGCCCTTGGGGTCGCCCGTGGTGCCCGAGGTGTAGCACATGGCGGCGGCACGGCGTTCGTCGAGCTCGGGCCAGTCGTACGTGGTCGGCCGGTCCGCGATCAGTTCCTCGTACTCGTGCACCTGCGCGGAGGCGCCGTCGAGTACGGAGCGGTCGCCCGGTCCGGACACCACGATGTGCTCGACCGTGGGCAGCTTCGAGAGCAGCGGGGCGATCATCGGAAGCAGCGAGCCGTTGACGATGACGACCTTGTCGGCGGCGTGGTTCACGATCCACACCAGCTGCTCGGCGGGCAGCCGCAGGTTGAGCGTGTGCAGGACCGCGCCCATGCACGGCACGGCGAAGTACGCCTCGACGTGCTCCGCGTTGTTCCACATGAGGGTCGCGACCCGGTCGTCCTCGCGCACGCCGAGCTCGTCGCGCAGCGCGCCGGCGAGCTGGTGGGCGCGCTCGGCGGATTCGCGGAAGCTGCGGCGGTGCGGCTCGGCCTCGCCGGTCCACGTGGTGATCTGGGACGATCCGTGCACCCGCGCGCCGTGTTGCAGAATGCGGGTCACGGTCAGCGGTACGTCCTGCATCGTGCTCAGCACGGCGTCCTCCCGGTGGGCGCTACGGAGCAGTAGGTTTCCGCCGATTCTCACTGCGTACCACTCGGTATGTCACTACTTCCGGGAATGATCGATCAGCGAATCACTCGGCAAGCACCGCTGGTCACGCCGTGTGCCGCAGTTCCGGGTCCTCGCGGAGCTTGCCGAGCGCCCGCGACACCGCGCTCTTCACCGTGCCGATGGAGACGCCCAGCACCTGGGCCGTCTGGGCCTCGCTCAAGTCCTCGTAGTAGCGCAGGACGACCATCGCCCGCTGCCGGGCGGGCAGCTTCGTGATGGCGCGCCACATCGCGTCGTGCAGCGCCTGCTGCTCGGCGGGGTCCCCGGTCGGCGTCTCCCGGTGCTCCGGCAGCTCGTCGCAGACGAACTCGTCGATCTTGCGCTTGCGCCACTGCGAGGTACGGGTGTTCAGCAGGGCCCTGCGCACATAGCCGTCGAGCGCCCGGTGGTCCTCGATCCGGTCCCACGCGACGTACGTCTTCGCGAGCGCGGTCTGCAACAGGTCCTCGGCGTCGCACGGGTTCGACGTCAACGACCGGGCGGTGCGCAGCAGCACGGGCTGGCGGGCCCGGACGTACGACGCGAACGACGGGTACGTCGCGGCTGCCGGGCGCGCCACCGCGGCGGTGCGCGGCGTGGCCTCGGGTGCGCTGGTGCGGACAGGCGCCAGGGTTGCGGTCATGGCTCCACGCTATGAGCGCCCCCTACTTCCGGGGATCGGCCGGAGGTCCCGAAGCGGCGTCCGCCTCAGGTTGTACGAGGGGTGCTGGCCCCACCTCCTGAAGGTGGAGTCAGGGGTGCTGTCCCCTGGGGGACGGCCCTGACTCCCTCTCTCGCCCGGGAGCGGGGACGGACGCGTCCTTCAGCCGTCCGGACCCGTCCTTCAGCCGTCCTTCAGCCGTCTGCCCCCAGGATCAGCCCCGAGGTGGGGACGCCGGTGCCCGCGGTGACCAGAGCCGTGGCCGCGCCCGATATCTGGTTCACCGCCGTGCCCCGCACCTGCCGCACGCCTTCCGCTATGCCGTTCATCCCGTGCAGATACGCCTCGCCCAATTGTCCCCCATGGGTGTTGAGCGGCAGCCTTTCCTCCGCCACGAATCCGGCCGCCTCGCCCGGCGCACAGAAACCGAACTCCTCCAGCTGCATGAGCACGAACGGCGTGAAGTGGTCGTAGAGGATGCCCACGTCGATGCCGTCGGGCCCGAGGCCCGCCGTGCGCCACAACTGCCGCGCCACGACGCTCATCTCGGGCAGGCCCGTCAGCTCGTCCCGGTAGAAGCTGGTCATCTGCTCCTGCGCGCGGCCCGCACCTTGCGCCGCCGCCCGGATCACCGCCGGCGGGTTCGGCAGATCGCGGGCCCGCTCCACGCTGGTGACGACGATCGCCTGCCCGCCGTCCGTCTCCTGGCAGCAGTCGAGCAGCCGCAGCGGGTCGACGATCCAGCGCGACTCCGCGTGGTCGGCGAGCGTGATCGGCTTCTCGTAGAAGTACGCCGCCGGGTTCGTCGCCGCGTATTTGCGGTCGGTGACCGCGACATGGCCGAACGCCTCGGGGGTCAGCCCGTACGTGTGCAGATAGCGCTGCGCCGCCATCGCCACCCAGGACGCCGGGGTGAGCAGCCCGAACGGCAGGTTCCAGCCGAGCGCCGCACCCTCCGCAGACGGCTCCCTGTGCTGCACGCCCGAGCCGAAGCGTCTGCCCGAGCGTTCGTTGAAGGCCCGGTAGCAGACCACGACGTCGGCCACGCCGCTCGCCACCGCGAGGGCGGCCTGCTGCACGGTGCCGCAGGCCGCGCCGCCTCCGTAGTGCACCCGCGAGAAGAAGGAGAGCTCCCCCATGCCCGCGGCCTGCGCCACGGTGATCTCCGGGTTGGTGTCCATGGTGAAGGTGACCAGGCCGTCGACATCGGCCGGGGACAGGCCCGCGTCGTCGAGTGCCGCGTGCACCGCCTCCACCGCGAGCTTCAGCTCGCTGCGCCCGGAGTCCTTGGAGAACTCCGTGGCACCGATGCCGACGATCGCGGCCCGCCCGCCGAGCCGGTCCTTTCCGCGCACGCTCATGCCGCGCTCCCCTCGTGGACGACGACCGTGACCGTGCCGGTGACGTGGTTGCCGATGCCGTTCCTGCCGACGACCCGCACCTGTGTCGTGTCGCCATCCACCTCGGTGATCGTGCCGGTCAACACCATGGTGTCGCCCGGGTAGTTGGGGGCGCCGAGCCGTATCGCGACCTTACGTAGGACGGCGTTCGGCCCGAAGTGGTCGGTGATGTACCGCCCCACCAGGCCGTTCGTCGTCAGGATGTTCATGAAGATGTCGGGGGAGCCCTTCTGGTGCGCCAACTCCGCGTCGTGGTGCACGTCCTGGTAGTCGCGCGAAGCGATGGCCCCGGAGACGATCAGCGTTCGGGTGATCGGGATCGTCAGGGGCGCGAGCTCGTCCCCGACCTGCGTCCTGATCTCGTCCCGGGCCTTCGTCCTGAGCTCTTCTCCGGCCTTCATACGGCCTCCCCTCCGTCGGCCGCGCCCGCTCCCGACGCGATCACCTCGCCCAGCTCCTCCAGGAGTTCGGCGCCGCAGCCCAGATATCCGTCCAACTGTCGGCCCCACAGGAAGTGCCGGTGCACCGGGTGGTCCAGGTCGGCGCCCATGCCGCCGTGCAGATGCTGGCCCGTGTGCACGGCCCGCTTGCCCGCCTCGGATGCCCACCAGGCGGCGGTCATCGCATGGCTCTCGTGGTCGAGCCCGGCGTCGCGCCGCCAGGCCGCCTCGTACGTGGTGACCCGGATCGCCTCGATGTCCATGTACGCCTCCGCCGCGCGGAGTTGGACGCCCTGCTTGGCGGCGAGCGGCCTGCCGAACTGCTCCCGCTCGTTCGTGTGGTCCACGGCCCGGGCCAGCGATCCGGCGCAGACCCCGGCCTGCAGCCCGGCGAAGGCGGTCCGCGCGGCGGCGAGCACGTCCGCGTAGGCCTCGGGTCCGCCGATCCGCTCGGCCGGCACGCCGTCGAGCACGAGCCGCCCCGCCGACCAGGGCGCGGTCAGCTCGACCGGCTCGCACCCGGCGTCCTCCGCGCGGATCATCCACAGGCTGTGGACAGTGCTTCCACTTTCACCCCGTACCGCCACCAGCACATGCGTCGCGTCCCGCAGCCATGGCACCCACGGCACAGCCCCGGAGAGCCGCGCCCGCCCGTCCGGCAGGGCATCCACCACGATCCCACCGCGCGCGGGAAACGCCCCCGCCGCCACGGCGGAGCCGTCCCGGAGGCCCGGCAGCAGCCGCTCCCGCTGCGCGTCCGTGCCGTGCGCCGCCACCGCCAGGAGGCCGTACACACAGCTCGCGGCGAACGGCACCTGCGCCGTCGTCCTGCCCTGCTCCTCCAGCATCAGGGCGAGCCCGAGCAGCCCGGTCTCCTCCACGGCGCCCGGCAGGCCCGCCGCGCCCAGCTCCTTCCAGAGCTCGCCGTCCGTGCCGCCGCAGAGGCCCGCGAGCCGCTCCGGCGTGGACAGATCGCCGAAAATCCGCGCGGCGAGATCCCGCGCCGCCTCCTGCTCCGGGGTGGGGGTGAAGTCCATGTCAGACCCCCTCGACGACACGGAAGACGGGGAGCTCCAACTCATCGTCCACAGCGAGGAATTCGAGCCGTACGGGCATCCCGATGCGCACCTTGTCGCTCGGCACCCCCACGACGTTGCTCACCATGCGTACGCCCTCCGCCAGCTCGATCAGCCCCACCGCGTACGGAGGAGCGAAGGCGGGGAAGGGTGGATGGTGCATCACCACGTAGCTGTAGACGGTGCCCTCGCCGCTCGCCTCGACGGTGTCCCACTCCTGCCCGCCGCACCTGTTGCACCCCGGCAGCCAGGGGAAACGCAGCGTCTCGCACGCGCGGCAGCGCTGGATGAGCAGCCGGTGATCGGCGACGCCCTCCCAGAAGCCCGCGTTGTCCCGGTTGACGACGGGCCGCGGCCGCCGGCCCGTGCCCTTCTTCGCCGCCCCGCTGCTGGTCGAACTCCGCTTGGCGGGCGTGTACTTCAGGATCCGGAACAGATGCGTCCCGGCGATCTCTCCACCCACCCGCACGTTCATCCGTGTCGTGATGAAGTGCCCCGTACCCAGCTTCGTCGTCTTCAGCGGCGAGACCGACTCGATCACCGAGTCGTACGTGATCGCGTCGCCGGGCCGCAGCGGCCGCAGATACTCCTGCTCGCAGTCGGTGGCGACGACCGAGGTGTACCCCGCGCCGTCGAGCAGCCCGAACAGCTCGTCGTGGGCGGGCGAGCGCCCTTCGTAGCTGGTCAGGCCCGCCATCGTCCAGGCCTGCAGCATGGTGGGCGGCGCGATCGCGTCCGGCCCCTGGTAGGCCGGGTTCGTATCGCCCATGGCCTCGCACCAGTGCCGGATCATCGGCGCGTTCACCGGGTCGAGGCCGGCGGCCTCGGTGGCCGCCACCCGCCCCTCGAAGGTCTTCAGCTTCTCGTACGCCAAGGGCTCGTGCCCCATGAACTCCTGCCCCGCAACACCCGCGCTCACCGCTTCCCCCTCCGCATCCCGAGCCGCATCGTCGCCACGATCTCCCGCTGCACCTCGCTCACCCCGCCACCGAAGGTGTTGATCTGCGCCGCGCGGTTCATCCGCTCCAACTCGCCGTCGCCCACCCCCGTTTCCTCACCGAGCGAACCGGGCGACCCGGCCCGCACCCACCCGGCGTCGCCCGCGATCTGCTGACATATTCGATACGTCTCGACCGCGGATTCCGTTCCCGCGAACTTCACGCCGCTGGCGTCCCCGGGGGCCAGCCGACCCGCCCCGACATCCCCCACCAAACGCCAGTTGAGCAGGCGCGTTGCCGCCAGCCGGGCATGCGCTTCGGCGAGTTGGGACCGGACCCAGGGCGCGTCAACGCGGCGCTCACCCGTCACCGGATCGGGGGTGCGGGCGGCGTCTGCCACCCGCTCGTAGAAGTCCTCGGCCTGCATCCCGATCGCGGCGAGGGCGACCCGCTCGTGGTTGAGCTGGTTGGTGATCAGACCCCAGCCCGCGTTCTCCTCGCCGACGAGGTTCGAGCCGGGGACCCGGATCCCGTCGTAGTACGTGGCCGTCGTGGTCAGGCCGCCGACGGTGTCGATCGGGGTCCACGAGAAACCGGGCGCGTCGGTCGGCACGAGGATGATCGAGATGCCCTTGTGCTTGGGCGCCTCGGGGTCGGTCCGGCAGGCGAGCCAGATCCAGTCGGCGTTCTGCGCGTTCGACGTGAACACCTTCTGCCCGTCGATCACCCAGGAAGCACCTTCATCGCTCCCTCCGTCGCGCACCGCGCGCGTGCGCAGGGAAGCGAGGTCCGTGCCCGCCGACGGCTCGCTGTAGCCGATCGCGAAGACCAGGTCGCCCGTGAGGATCCGGGGCAGGAAGTAGGCCTTCTGCTCCTCGGTGCCGTACTTCATGAGCGTCGGGCCGACCGTGTTCAGCGTGACCATGGAGACCGGCGCGCCGGCCCGGTACGCCTCGTCGAAGAAGACGAACTGCTCGTCGGCGCCGCGCCCCTGCCCGCCGTACTCGGTGGGCCAGCCGAGCCCGAGGAGTCCCTCGGCCCCGATGGCGCGCAGCAGTCGGCGCTGGCCGACCGGGTCGTCGGCGGCCGGTGGGCCGCCCGGCATCAACGTACGGAATCTCTCTCGCAGTTGGGCGCGCAGCTCGCGCTGGCGCTCGGTGGGGGCGAGGTGCACGGCGGCTGCCCTCCAGGACTGGCCTCGTACCGACAAGGGTTTCTGACTGTCCGTCAGATACCGATGGGTGTCAAGGGATCAGCACGCCACCGCCCCGCACGTACGCGGCGAACACGCCTGCGCGGCGGCACCGAAGCACCGCCGCGCAGACTGTCACGCACCCCACGGAAGACCCCCGCAGCGCAGGAGCCGGTGGCTTACCAGAGCTCGGTGAAGTTCACGTTCACGTTCGACTGGTCGATCGCCGTGAACCCGGACCCGTTCACCTGAGCCTCGTTGTTCTGGTTCGAGGCGCCGTTGCCGACGGCCTGCTGCTGCGTGGTGGACGAGTTGCCGTAGTTGTCGTCACCGACACCACTGCCACTGACGGTCGCCACCCCCGCGTTCGATCCGTTGTCCGCGAACGAGCCGTTGTCTGCCATGGCCACTCCGGAGAAGAGGGCTGCCGCGAGGGGCAGAGCGGCGACGGCGGCGATGGCGCGGGCAGTACGGATGGAAGCCATGTCTATTCCTCCAGGACAGGAAGTACGCTCCGGGCGCTCGGACGAGGTCCGGCACCCGTCAAGTACGGGATGTACCAGGGCAGTTGGCCGACCGCCCCGGCGAAGTTCACGACGTCGCGAGATCAGAATTGCCCACCGAATCCCCGGCGAACCACCCCGGAAGCCGCTATTCGCTCGCAAGCGTGAGGACATGTCGATAAACCCTCTTCACACCCGGAAAACCCCAGCTCAGCC
The DNA here is from genome assembly GCF_042730865.1 of Streptomyces sp. NPDC059897. NCBI lineage: Bacteria > Bacillati > Actinomycetota > Actinomycetes > Kitasatosporales > Streptomycetaceae > Streptomyces > Streptomyces sp. NPDC059897. Next base: position 58,515 of record NZ_JBHWKQ010000009.1, read on the forward strand.
CGGAGTGCGCCACCTCGGGACCAGCCGTGCCCAAGCAGCCCAAACGACGAAGCGTTTCAGCACATTTTTGGTAAATGCTTCCCTCGGATGACCAGCCCCACTTCCCTTCTTCGAACGTACGTACGAAAATGGGGGCATGGCCACCATGGACCGGCACCCGCCCCACTGCCCACCCCACCCGTCCCTCGCGACCCTGGCCCTCGCGCACGCCCTGTCCGCCGCCGAGCGCGGCCTCGCCGTCATCCCCCTGGCCAGGACCAAACTCCCGGCGCTGCCCTCGCCGCACCGCGGCGACCCGCCCACGGCCCCGCGCTGCCACGGCGAATGCGGCCTCCCCGGGCACGGTGTGTACGACGCGTCGACCGATCCGCGCCGCATCCGCGCGCTCTTCGCGGCCGCGCCCAGGGCGACCGGCTACGGCATCGCGTGCGGCCTGGCCCCGCACCACCTCATCGGCGTCGACCTGGACACCAAATCCGGCACCGACGCCTCCGCCTCCCTGCGTGAGCTGGCCTTACGGCATCTCTTCACGATCCCCGACACCGTGGTCGTGGCCACCCCGAGCGGCGGCCGGCACCTGTGGCTCTCCGGTCCGCCGGACGCCGTCGTGCCGAATTCCGCGGGCCGCCTCGCCCCCGGCATCGACATCCGGGGTGCGGGCGGCTACCTCGTGGGGCCCGGATCGCGCACCGAGCACGGCGTCTACGGCACGGTCCCCGGCACCGGGCACCTGCCGCCGGCGCCCTGCCCACCGGCGCTCCTGCGCCTGCTCACGCCCCCGCCGCGCGCGCACCACCCCATGACGGGCCGTCCCGGTCAACACGGCCTCGGCCTCGTCCAGTTCGTCCTCAGCGCCCACGAGGGCCAGCGCAACACCCGCCTGTTCTGGGCGGCCTGCAGGGCGTACGAGAACGGCGTCGGCGACACCCTCGCGGACGCCCTGGCCGACGCGGCGGTGCGCACCGGCCTGACCGAGCGGGAGGCCCGCTCGACGATCGCCTCGGCGGCACGCCTCACGGCAGAGCCGTAGCGCCCCGAACACGCGTGAGCCCCCGACCCGGATCCCGGTTCGGGGGCTCACTCAACTGTGCGGTGGGTGTGGGATTTGAACCCACGGAGGCTCTCGCCTCGACGGTTTTCAAGACCGTTCCCTTAGGCCGCTCGGGCAACCCACCCCGCGCCGTAACGGTCTTGAAAACCGTCGAGGCGCGGGACAAGCGTAGCGGGTCGGGTCGCGGGCTCGGTCAGCTGTCGCCCTTGCGCTCGCCCAGGGTCACGTCGACCGTCTGCTCCTTGCCGTCGCGCGTGTAGGTGAGCTTCACGGAGTCGCCCGGCTTGTGCGTCCAGATCTGGCCGATCAGGGTCGGCCCCGAGTCGATGGGCTGCTCGTCGAGCTTCGTGATGACGTCGCCGGGCTTGAGGCCCGCCTTGGCCGCAGGACCGTTCGGCGTGACGGCCGCGGAGCCGCCCGCGCCCTGCTCGGTGATCTTCGCGCCGCCGGTGCCCTCCTCCAGGGAGACGGAGGCCCCGATCACCGGGTAGACCGGCTGCCCGGTCTTGATGAGCTGCTGGGCGACCATCTTCGCCTGGTTGATCGGGATGGCGAAGCCGAGACCGATCGAGCCGGACTGGCCCGAACCGCCGCCCATGCCGCCGCTGGAGGCGGACTGGATGGCGGAGTTGATGCCGATCACGTTGCCGTTGCCGTCGAGCAGCGGGCCGCCGGAGTTGCCCGGGTTGATCGACGCGTCGGTCTGCAGGGCGCTCATGTACGAGGCCTTGCTGCTGCCGGTGCCGTCACTGGAGGCCACCGGGCGGTCCTTCGCGGACACAATGCCGGTCGTCACCGTGTTCGACAGGCCGAAGGGCGCGCCGATCGCGATGGTCGAGTCGCCGACCGCCACCTGGTCCGAATTGCCGAGCGTGAGCGGCTTCAGGTCGTCCGGCGCGTTCTTGAGCTTGATGACCGCCACGTCGTAGCCCTGCGCCTTGCCGATCACCTCGGCGTCGTACTTCTTGCCGTTCGAGAACGTCGCCGACAGCTTGCCGCCGTCGGCCGCCTCCGCCACCACGTGGTTGTTGGTGAGGATGTGGCCCTGCTTGTCGTACACGAAGCCGGTGCCGGTACCGCCCTCGCCGCTGTTGCCCTCGGCCTCGATGGTGACCGTGCTGGGCAGCGCCTTGGCCGCGATGCCCGCGATGGTGCCCTTGTCGCGCTTGAGGTCGGCCGGGTTGGAGGCGGAGACGGTCGTCGAACCGGTGCTCGACCCGTCGCCCCGCTCGGCCGCCCAGTAGCCCACACCGCCGCCGACCGCGCCCGCGACCAGTGCCGCCGCGATGATCCCGGCGGCCAGGCCGCCGCGCCGGCCGCCCGGCTTGGGCGCGGGCTGCTGGTACGAGGCGCCCCAGCCCGCGCCGCCACCGCCCGACGCGTAGGCCGGCATGGCGGGCGGCGGGGGCGGCCAGTCGCCGCCGTGGGCGGGTCCTGCCGCACCCGGCACGCCGGACGCGGCACCCTCGGAGGATGCCGCGGGCGCGGCGGGAGCAGCGGGAGCGTCCACCGGCACGGGAGGTGCGGACGGGGCCGGCGGTACCTCGGTGCCCTCGTTCTCGGTGCTCACAGCTTTCTCTCCTCGATCCACGGCTGTCGTCGCCGATCCGTCCTGTCTGGATGCCCCGGGCCGGCGGCTGTCACGCGCGCCACCGTCCCGGCATGGCCCTGTCACGGTCCACTTGTGCTGTTGTACGCCGTCAGCCTTTCCCACGGGACGTCAGGCCACCGTAAGACGATCCTGTGCGTCCCCCGCCATCCTTTACGTCCGGCAAAACGGACGCATCCGCTGGGCCGAACTTTTCCTGGTCGCCTGCCGCTCGGTGGCACCATGACGCGGTGACCCTCGCACAACAGCAGCGCATTCAGGTCGTCGCCCACCGCGGTGCCTCCCAGGACGCCCCCGAGCACACCCTGGCCGCCTACAAGAAGGCCATCGAGGACGGCGCGGACGCCCTCGAGTGCGATGTGCGACTCACGGCCGACGGTCATCTCGTATGCGTGCACGACCGCCGCGTCAACCGTACGTCGAACGGCCGTGGAGCCGTCTCCACACTGGAGCTCGCGGAGCTCGCCGCCCTCGACTTCGGCTCCTGGAAGGGCCACGACGAGGTCCCCGACTGGACGGGCAGCGCGGCCGACACCTCCGACACCTCCGTCCTGACGCTGGAGCGCCTCCTTGAGCTGGTCACCGACGCCGGACGCCGGGTGGAGCTGGCGATCGAGACCAAGCACCCCACGCGGTGGGCGGGGCAGGTGGAGGAGCGGCTGCTGCTCCTGCTCAAGCGGTTCGGTCTGGACGCCCCGGCGCCCGACGAACCTTCGCGCGTGCGCGTGATGAGCTTTTCCGCGCGCTCCCTGGCCCGCGTCCAGGAGGCCTCTCCGACGCTGCCGACGGTCTACCTGATGCAGTTCGTCTCGCCCCGCCACCGCGAAGGGCGCCTCCCCAGGGGCGTGCACATCGCGGCCCCCAGCATCCGGATCGTGCGCAACCACCCCGCGTACGTCGCGAAACTCGCGCGCGCGGGTCACCAGATCCACGTCTGGACCGTGGACGAGCCCGAGGACGTCGACCTCTGCGCGAGCCTGGACGTCGACGCGATCATCACCAACCGGCCCGCGGCGGTGCTGCGCCACCTCGGCAGGTCCTGAGGCGGGGCGCGCGGGACGGTCCGCGGCAGGGACCGGATCCGGCCACCTTTCCCCCGGAGCCGTCACAGGGTGTGCCCCGGCGCGTTCGGACGGTATTCGATCGTCACGAGTGCGTCACCGGAAGCGGGATGGCCGGTTTCCGGTCCAGTCCATTGGGGCATTCACACCGTGGCGTGGGGCAAAGGAGGTCTCGGGGGTGGCGTTGGTGGTGGCACAGGAGGTGCCCGCGTCGTCGAGCATGGCCGTACCCCATGGCCCTGCGGGCGTGGGCGCGGCAAGACGTCGCATGCGTGAACAACTGCGCATGAGCGGCGTACCGGAAACGGTCATCGACGATGCGGTTCTCATCCTTTCCGAACTGCTCAGCAATGCGTGCCGGCACGGCCGGCCGCTCGGCGACGATCTGGCCGGCGACGGTGACGTTCGCGCCGCCTGGCGGGTCGACGACCGCGGCTGCCTCGCGGTCGAGGTGACGGACGGCGGCGGGCCCACCCGCCCGATTCCGGCCACACCCTCGATCACGGCGCACGGCGGCCGCGGGCTCAACATCATCACGGCGCTCGCCGACGACTGGGGCGTACGTGACGGCATGCGCGGCGAGGTCACCGTCTGGGTGATCGTCCACAAGGACGTGCACGCGGAGGCCATGGCGCAGCGCCGGGACGACTTCGCCTCACGGGTGGCCGCGCCACCCGTCGGGGACCTGGCGGACCTGGCCTTCCCGGACGCGTTCGACGAGCTGGGCTGAAAACCGGCCGGGCGCGGCCAGTTGGGCTGAATCCCCCTCTTGTCAGTACGAGCGGCTAGGCTCGCCGCCGTACGTACGAGAGCCGTATCCGGGAGACACCCAAGATGGCCAAGAAGCGCCCGCAGACCAAGGGCAAGCCGCACGTCACCGCAGGCGAGGTCCCCGTCGTCGGTGCCCGCGAACCCTGCCCCTGCGGCAGCGGTCGCCGCTACAAGGCCTGCCACGGCCGCGTCGCCGCGCACGCGGTGACCGAGCTGGTGCAGCGCCCCTTCGAGGGCCTGCCCGGCGAGGGCGACTGGGTCGCGCTGCGCGAGCTGGTGCCCGCGGCGACGGTCGAGCTGACCCTGAAGGACGGGCTCCCCGAGGGCGTCCCCTCGGTGACCCTCGCCACCGTGCTGCCCATGGCCTGGCCCGCGCTGCGCCGCGACGACGGCTCGGTCCTGCTCGGCCTGCAGAACGAGACGCCTTCCGGGGACATCAGCCGCGACCTGGCCGACACGCTGCAGCGCGCGCTGACCGCGGAGCCGGGCAACCCGGTGCAGACCCGCCGCGCGCCGGCCGACGGTCCGCGACTTCAGGACGTGCTCGCCCCGGAGGGCACTTTCGAGCCCATCGTCCACACGGGCTTCGAATTCTGGGTTCCGGACTCCGAGAACGCGTCGGGCGAGGTGGCCGCCTCCCTGGAGCGGGCCAACGCGGCGGCGATCCCCACCGTGAAGCTCTCCGGCGTGGACAGCGCCTACTGGTGCGAGACGCCGGAGAAGAACCACCTCCGGTGGGTCATGCCGCACGCGGAGGAGAAGCTGCTCGACGCGCTGGCGCGGCTGCACGCGGCGGGCACGTCGTCGCTCGGCGAGGGCACGCGTCTGGTGGGCTCCTTCAGAGCGCACGGCCTGACCGTTCCGGTCTGGGACCTGCCGAGCTCGGTGCGGGCGGAGGACATCGAGAAGCCCGCCGCCGAGTTCGCCGAGCGACTGGCCGGCGCGCTGGCCACGGACGCACCGCTGACCCCGGACGAGCGTCGCGCTCGCGGCGGGCTCACCAATCGACAGGTGACGCTCAGCTGATTCACAGCTTCGGGTGGGCTGACCGACCAGTCAGCCCACCAGGACGGGAAAACCTCTCGAACCGCAAGGTGAGCCGGGTCACAACTCCCGGTAGTTGCAGGTAAATCCATGTCCGAATAGAAGAGATCGAATTTGCTAACCGGCGATCTCTTGTTACCGTTCAAGTAGCCCGGTTGCTGGTGCATCCCCCGTCGCCAGCAACCGGGCGCTTCCATGTCCGCTCAGCGGCCGCCGGGCCTCAACCCCCGTGCGACGGCGCCGAGTTGCTTCCGGAGCGCAGTAGCAGCGGGCCTTCCCCGCCCCTCGCGTACTCCGCCACCGCCGTGTACTGGCCGGGTTCTCCCCGCGTACGTCCCCGCGGTGTCTCGCACATCCCCGGTTCGTCCTCCGCACCCACCACGCAGTGCAACTGCACCGTGCGTCCACCGGGTGCCATCAGGGTCAGTACGGCGGTCAGATCCGAGCCCGTCGCGTTGCGGTAATAGGTACGCGCCCATGTGTCGTGCCCCTGAACGAGCACGCAGGTCTGCGCCTCGATGCCGTCCGGGGCGGACAGTTGGGGACCGCAGTGGGCCTCGGTGGTCAGGCCGAGACCGGTCAGCAAGGAGGGCTTTCCGGCCTTCTGATCGGCCGGCTTGTCGTCCCTGCTGGTCGTTTCCGCGGCCTTGGCCTCAGTGGCCTGCGCTTCGGCAGGCTTGGCTTCGGCAGGTTTGGCCTCGGCGGGCTTGGCCTCGGTGGCCGGCTGCCGCGTGGGCCCGTCGTCCACCGGACCCGCGGACGCGCCCGCCAGCGGCAGCGCCGCCGTGAGGACCACCACGGCGAGCAGACCGAACAGTCGAAGTCGCGCGTGCGGCCGCTCCCGCTCGGTCTCGTCCGGGAGCTGGGGGGAGCGTGGCGCGGCAGGCATGCGCCGAAGATATCGGCGCGCACCCCGCCCACCGGCCCGCCGCGCGCCGGATTCCGCTACAACTCGGGCGCGCTCACACCCGTACGGGTGAGGGCATCGACGACCGTGCCGACCACGGCCTCCACATCCGGTACCCAGGGGGCAGCGGAGCCGGGCAGCGGGGCACGCTCCCAACGCACCTGCCCCGCACCCGAGATCGACGGCGGCAGGGCGAGATACCCGCCCTCGCCGTGGAAGCGCAGCGATCCGGGTACAAAGTCCTGCGCGTACAGGAGTTCGCCGAGCTGCTCCATCGAGTACGGCGCCACGAGGATCGCGAGCCGCTCCGGCGTCGCGATCACCGGGCCGAGCCGGACGTCCCTGCGGTCGAACGCGGCGAGCGCGCGGGCGCCCGCGACGGCCGGGAGGCTCACCGCACAGGGCGCGCGCCCCTCCGAGGCACCGGACGGTGCGCCGGTGGCGAGCACGATCGGCGCTTCGGGGCGGTTCGTCCACCACCAGCGGACCATGCGCTCATCGGTCGTCGCGGCGAGCAGCCCCGGGTCGAAGGGGTGCGCGCCGGGCACCGTGCACTCCGGGTCGGGGCAGGCGCAGCGGACGCCGTCACGACGTCCGCCCGCTTCGAGCCCTATGCCCGGCAGGACCGGCCACTGCCACGCTGTCGCGAACGTGAGGGCCGCGCTGATCAGGTCAGACTTCCCGTTGTCACGCCTGGACAGGAGCCTGCGTCGCCTTCCGAGGATCTCGCGCATGAGCGCTCGTTCCTTTCCGTAGACCGAAGAGAACGCTATGGGCCACATCACACCATGTGTCGATCAGTCACTGCGCGTACGTGTTGGAGCGCCACACCCCAGCCGGAATCACCGGCCCGAGGCAGGGTTGTACCCCTATAGTCCGAGCGCCTGCTGTGTGCTTTAAAAGCCTGGCGTGGGGTGGCGGCGCCTGGCGTTTGCCGTCCCGCGTATTTCTCGCCGCCTCCGCCACGGGAGGATGGGACTCGGTCGCCGATGGTTATGACGCCCGGTTCCGTCACCAGGTTCCGGGCGGATCCCAACTGCCCCTGGTCTTCACCGACTACGTACCCATCACGGCCGCCATGACGCTCTGTCGACCACAGCTGAACAATGCCAGTCGACCGCAATGGGCGCTTCCCTCAGGCAGTTTTTGGCCATCTTCGAACGATCAGGATCGGCTCGGGATCGGAGTGGGATCACATATGAGAACAAAGATCGTTTTTCCTCGGATGCCGTTTGACCACGGCAGACACCAGGAATCCCGGCTGGACAATGCTGGACATCCCCCAACGAGTCCGTGTACATGTGGAGGCATTGCTAGCGGCGCAGAATGACATGGGGGTTTGCGATGCTAAAGAGCAATATGCACCGGTCGGAAAGCCGGAAGCCATGACAACCCCGCGCCTGCCGAAAGTGGCCGGAATCGATTCCCCTCCTGGACAGGTTCCCTCTCCAGCCCCCAGCACCACGCCCGCTCCCCCCGTGTCGCAGGTCACACCCTCCGCGGTGGCACCCGGAGCCGTGATCCAGGACCGGCTCGCTGGCTGGGTCTCCGATCTCACGACGCTGCACGAACTCACGGAACGTCTGGCCCGCACGGCCGCACTCGAGGACGCACTGCACGAACTGCTGCGCGCCGGAGCCGCCCTGGTGGGCGCCCGGCGCGGACTCGTCGTCCTGGAACCGGGCGACGGCCGCGGCCCCGACACCACCGTCGGCCTCGGCCTGTCCAGGCCCGACCTGGGGCACATCGAGACGGTGCCGCGCGACTCCACCGCGTACGGGCGGATCCTCGACGGGCTGTCCGCCGAGCCCGAGGCGCACGCCGATCTGCTCGCCGAGGACGGGCTCGACCCCCGCCACCGCGAGGTCGCCGCGCGCCTGGGATACGCCGCCAGCTACACGATGCCGCTCGCCACCGAGGAGGCCGGCCGGCTCGGCGCCGCGGTCTGGCTCTACGACGAACCGGCCGAACCCGTCGAGCGCCAGCGCCACCTCATCGGCCTCTACACGCGCTACGCCACCGAGCACCTCGCCCGCCTCCTGGAACTGGAGACCACGCGCGCGTGGTCACGCACCGTCGCCGAGGAGCTGCTGCCGCCGCGCCTGCCCCGGGTCTCCGGGGTGCAGCTCGCCGCGCGGCACCGCACAGGGCCGCGCGGCGGCGGCGACTGGTACGACGCGCTGCCGCTGCCCGAGGGGGCGCTCGGGCTCGCGGTCGGTTCGGTCAGCGGCTCCGGCGCGAGCGCGGTCGCCGCGATGGGCCGGCTGCGCGCCTCCCTGCGGGCGTACGCGGTGATGGAGGGCGAGGACCCGGTGGCGGTCCTGTCCGACCTGGAGCTGCTGCTGCGCCTGACCGAGCCGGCGCGCAGCGCGACCGCCCTGTTCGCCTACTGCGAGCCCGCGCAGCGCAAGATCGTCCTCGCCGGAGCCGGGCACAGCCCGCCCCTGGTGATCGGCGAGCGGCGCACCGAGTACGCCGAGACGACGCTCTCCGCGCCGCTCGGGATGCTCGCCTGCTGGGAGGCGCCGAGCGTGGAGATCACCCCCGAGCCGGGCGAGACCGTGCTGCTCTACACGGACGGCCTGCTGCGCCGCACCGGCGACCCCATGGACCGCGCGTTCGCCCGGCTGCACGCGGCCGCCTCCGCCGTGCCCAAGGCGATCCGTGACGACCCCGGGGCGATCGCCGACCACGTGCTGCGGGCGGTGCTCCCGGACGGCCTCGACGCGGTCGAGAGCGAGGAGGACGTGGTGCTGCTCGCGGCGCGCTTCGAGTGACCTCCGGGGCGCTCTGCGTAACAGGTCCTCCGGCCCTGGACCCCCTTCCGTACGCTCGTACGATGGAGTGGGTCCACTGCCGCATCCAGGGCATTTCACCGGGCCCGCCGCGTCGAGGAGGAACTGTGTCGGAGGAGCTCACCCCGGAGACCCCGGAGTCCGAGGAGCCCATCAAGCAGCGCAAGAACGGCCTCTACCCGGGCGTGTCCGACGAGCTCGCCGAGAACATGAAGTCCGGCTGGGCCGACACCGAGCTGCACGACCTGCGGCCCATCGCCCAGGTCGCCGAGACCGCCACCCGCCGTGCCGCCCTGTCCGCCCGTTTCCCGGGCGAGCGCCTCGTGGTGCCCGCGGGCAACCTCAAGACCCGCTCGAACGACACGGAGTACGCCTTCCGCGCCTCCGTCGAGTACGCGTACCTGACCGGCAACCAGACGGAGGACGGCGTCCTCGTCATGGAGCCGAAGGCCGGCGGCCACGACGCGACGCTCTACCTGCTGCCGCGCTCCAACCGCGCCAACGGCGAGTTCTGGCTCGACGGCCAGGGCGAGCTGTGGGTGGGCCGCCGCCACTCCCTGTCCGAGGCCGAGAAGCACTACGGCATCCCCGCCTCCGACGTGCGCGAGCTGGCCGACGCCCTGAGCGAGGTCTCCGGCCCCACCCGCGTGGTGCGCGGCTACGACGCCGGCATCGAGGCCGCCCTGACCGACAAGGTCACCGCCGAGCGCGACGAGGAGCTGAAGGTCGCCCTCTCCGAGGCGCGCGTCGTGAAGGACGCGTTCGAGATCGGCGAGCTGCAGAAGGCCGTCGACTCGACCGTGCGCGGCTTCGAGGACGTCGTGAAGGTGCTCGACAAGGCCGAGGCCACCTCCGAGCGCTACATCGAGGGCACGTTCTTCCTTCGCGCGCGCGTGGAGGGCAACGACATCGGCTACGGCTCCATCTGCGCCGCGGGCCCGCACGCCTGCACGCTGCACTGGGTCCGCAACGACGGCGCGGTCCGCTCCGGCGACCTGCTCCTCCTCGACGCCGGCGTGGAGACGCACACGTACTACACCGCCGACGTCACCCGCACGCTGCCGATCAACGGCACGTACAGCGAGCTCCAGCGCAAGATCTACGACGCCGTGTACGAGGCCCAGGAGGCCGGTATCGCGGCCGTGAAGCCGGGCGGCAAGTTCCGGGACTTCCACGACGCCGCGCAGCGGGTGCTCGCCGAGAAGCTCGTCGAGTGGGGCCTGGTCGAGGGCCCGGTCGAGCGCGTCCTGGAGCTGGGCCTCCAGCGCCGCTGGACCCTGCACGGCACCGGCCACATGCTCGGCATGGACGTCCACGACTGCGCGGTGGCCCGCACCGAGGCGTACGTGAACGGCACGCTTGAGCCCGGCATGGTGCTCACGGTCGAGCCCGGTCTGTACTTCCAGGCCGACGACCTGACCGTGCCGGAGGAGTACCGCGGCATCGGCGTCCGCATCGAGGACGACATCCTCGTCACCGAGGACGGCAACAAGAACCTGTCGTCCGGTCTGCCCCGCAAGGCCGACGAGGTCGAGGCGTGGATGGCCCGCCTGAAGGGCTGAGCAGCCAAAACGCGACAAGTAGGGCCGCACTTCCCAAGTGCGGCCCCTACTTGTTGCGCGAAACCCGCTCACACCGCCATCAGCGGCGCGTCCTTCCGCCACTTGAGGATCTTGTCGAAGCTGACCACGGCGCCGCCCTTGCCGGGTCTGTTCACGAAGTGCACATGGTCGGCCAGTTCCTGGATCAGGCACAGGCCGCGGCCGTGCTCCGCGTAGTCGGGCGCCGGGCGGACCGCCACCGCCGCGCGGCCACCGCTCGCGGTGAAGCCGGGGCCGGTGTCGGCCACTTCGATGCGGCACAGCTCGCCGTCCAGGTACGCGGTGACCCGGAACCCGTCCGACGCCTCGCTCGTCGCCGCGCCGCCGTGCTCCACGGCGTTCGCGCACGCCTCGCTGAGCGCGACCGACAGGTCGTAGGAGACGTCGGGGTCGACGCCCGCGGTCTCCATGGTGCCCATGAGGAGGCGCCGGGCGAGCGGAACGCTCGCGGCGTCGCGCCGCAGATGGAGGGACCACCAGATGCTCATGCTCCCGCCTCCCGGCCGCGACTCGACATACCGATACGTATTGCCACCACCGGCCCGGCGCAATCGCTCAGTTGACGTGATGACGCCCATACGGCCGACGCGCATACGGGGGTCATCGGTGTACGGGAGATTTGCGACCTTGCGGACCTGCCGTATGGAGCGTGTGAAGCCAGTGCGATGATGAGGCCGCCATGTCTGCCCCCCACGAGCGCCAGGCGCGCAGCGCGGCCGATCTCCGGCTGCTCAGGGCCGCGGTGTTCGCCGCGGTCTGCGTCATGCTGTCCGCGGCGGGGCACGTCCTCGGTTCGACGGCCACCGTCCCCCTGTGGACGCTGTCGCTCGGCTTCCTCGCCGTCTTCTGTGTGGCCCTGCCGCTGACGGGACGCGAGCGGTCGCTGCCGGGCATCGCCGCCACGCTGGGGGCCGGGCAGATCGCACTGCACAGCCTCTTCGGGCTCGGCCAGCAGCACGCCATGAACACGGCCGTCGCCTCGGGCCGGCCCTCGGCGGTCGAGCAGGCCGCGCGGCTCATGTGCGGGGCGGGCGCGTCGACGCTCAGCCCGGCGCAGGCCCAGCGAATCCTCGACAACGCGCGCGTGCCGTCCGGCTCCGGACAGGCGCACCACATGGCGGGCGCGGCCGACTCCACGATGTCGCTGCTGCCGTCCCTGCCGATGCTGCTCGGGCACCTGCTCGCCGCGGCCGGCGCCGGCTGGCTGCTGCGCCACGGCGACCTCGCCCTGAGCCGGATCGTGCGGCTCTCGCGGGTGTCCGCGCAGAGCGTCGCCCTCGCGGCGCCCGTGCGTTCGCTGCGGGCCGCCTTCGGCCTCGTACGCGCTCTCAGGGCCGGGCTCTTCGGTGCGCCCGGGATGCCGCGCGTCGCTCGTGCCGCCTTCGCCGCACCACCGGCGCTGCGGGCTGCGGCACTTCAGCACTCGGTGAGCCGGCGCGGGCCGCCCGCGGCCGACGCGTTCCTTCTCGCTGCCTGAACGGCACGCACACTCCACCGCGTACTGCGGGGGTGAGCCGTGCCGTGCGGCACGCGCGCGTACCCGCTTGTTCGCCGCCTACGTAGTGCGGTGTTCCGCGGTCGCGCCCCTCACCTCTCGCTGGATCCCGCTGAACGTGGAGTTCTCCCTGTCATGAAGAAGATGTCCCGCGCCGCTCTCGTCGGTGCCGCCGCCGTCTCCTCCGTCGTCCTCGTGTCCGCCCCCGCCTTCGCGCACGTGAGCGTGCAGCCGGAGGGCGAGGCCGCCAAGGGCGACTACGCCGTCGTCGACTTCAAGGTGCCCAACGAGCGCGACGACGCCGCGACCACCAAGGTCGAGATCAACTTCCCGACCGAGCACCCGCTCGCCTCGGTGATGCCCGAGCCCGTGCCGGGCTGGAAGGCCGACGTCACCAAGTCGAAGCTCGACAAGCCGATGGAGATGCACGGCGAGAAGATCACCGAGGCCGTCTCCAAGGTCACCTGGACCGCGACCGGTTCGGAGAAGGACAAGGGCGTGCAGCCCGGCTACTTCCAGAAGTTCCCGGTGTCCATCGGACAGCTGCCGACCGACACCGACCAGCTCGTCTTCAAGGCGCTCCAGACGTACGACAACAAGGAGGTCGTGCGCTGGATCGAGCCGCAGCAGAAGGGGCAGGAGGAGCCGGAGTTCCCGGCTCCGGCCCTTGAGCTCTCCGCCGCGGCGGAGGACGGGCACGGTGCCTCGGGCGCCTCCGACGACGGCGCCAAGAAGGAGGCCGCGGCCGCGACCACGGATTCCGGCGGCTCCGGCAGCGACACCACCGCCCGGACCCTCGGCATCGTCGGCATCGTCGTCGGCGCCGCCGGTGTGGCGTTCGGCGTCACGGCGGGTCGTCGGCGTACCAACAGCTGAGCCACCTTCGGTGGGTGTCGGGGTCGCGGTGGGCGACCCCGGCGCCCGCCGGCCACCTCACATCTGGGACATTTTTCTATGCGCAACCCCCGCAAGAACACGAAGCTCAACAGGAAGAGCCTGCTGGCCGCGGTCGGGCTCGTCACCGTCGCGACGTTCGCCCTGTCCGCCTGCGGCAGCGGCGACGACAGCGGCAAGCCGGTCGCCGAGGTGTCCTCCGACTCCGGCGGCTCGCAGAAGGCCGCGACGGTCCTCGACAAGCCGTTCAAGAAGCCGGACCTGGTCCTCACCGACACCCACGGCAAGAAGTTCGACCTGCGCGAGCAGACCAAGAACAAGCCGACGCTGATCTACTTCGGCTACACGCACTGCCCCGACGTCTGCCCGCTGACGATGAGCAACATCGCCGTCGCCAAGAAGGCGCTGCCCAAGGCCGAGCAGGACAAGCTGCAGGTCGTCTTCGTCACCACCGACCCGGACCGCGACACCCCGTCCGTGCTCGGCAAGTGGCTCAAGGCGCAGGACTCCGACTTCATCGGCCTGACCGGCGACTTCGCCACCATCCAGGGCAGCGCCCGCACGCTCGGCATCTCCATCGAGCCGACGCAGAAGGACAAGAAGGGCAAGCTCGTGTCGATGCACGGCACGCAGGTCATCGCCTTCTCGCCGAAGAACGACGCCGGTTACGTGCTCTACGGCGAGGACGCCACCGTCGACGACTACACCAAGGACCTCCCCAAGATCGTCAAGGGGGAGAAGCCGTGAGGCGTACGCCCATCACCCTCGGCGCCCTCACGCTCGCGGCGGGGCTCGCCCTGACCGCCTGCGGCTCCGGTTCCGAGGCCGCCGACAAGCCCGACGTGAAGGTCGAGGGCGCGTTCATCCCCGCGCCCGCCTCCGGCGACATGGCGGCCGGGTTCTTCACCGTGCACAACAAGGGCGCCGCCGACACCCTCACGTCCGTGAGCAGCGACATCTCCCAGACCGTCTCCCTGCACACCACCAAGGGCGGCGTGATGAAGGAGCAGAAGTCCTTCGCCGTGCCCGCGAACGGCGAGCTCGACTTCGAACGCGGCGGCAACCACGTCATGTTCGAGAACCTGAAGCGCAAGCCCGCGGAGGGCGACAAGGTGTCGGTGCAGCTGCACTTCGCCAAGTCCGGGAACGTCAAGGTCTCCTTCCCGGTGAAGGTCGCCACCTACAACCCGTCGCACGCTTCGCACTGAAGGGGCTGACTCGTACGTGAAGACCATCGCTCCCCGCACCTGGCAGCTGGTGCTGCTCTTCCTCGCCGTCACCGGCGCGCTCCTGGCCGGCGCCGCGCCCGCGTCCGCGCACGCCGCCCTGACCGGGAGCGATCCCAAGCAGGGAGCGGTGGTCGACTCGGCGCCGAAGAAGGTGTCGCTCACGTTCTCCGAGAGCGTCGCGATCTCCGACGGTTCGGTCCGGGTGCTCGACCCGGCGGGCAAGCGCGTCGACGACGGAAAGATCACCCACTCCGGCGGCACCACCTACGCGGTGGGGGTGCACTCCGGGCTGCCCGACGGCACGTTCACCGTCGCCTACCAGGTCGTCTCCGCCGACAGCCACCCCGTCGCCGGCGCCTACACCTTCTCCATCGGCGCCCCGTCCAAGACCACCGCGGTGGTGGCCGACCAGAACGCGGGCGGCGGCGTCGTCGGCGGGATCTACGACGTCGCGCGCTACGTCTCGTACGCGGGCTTCGCCCTGCTCGTGGGCGGCGCCGCGTTCGTGCTCGGATGCTGGCGGCGCGGCGCGGGCAGCAGGCCGGTGCAGCGCGTCGTGGTCGGCGCCTGGATCGCGCTCACCGCCGCCACCCTGGCCATGCTGCTGACGCGCGGCTCGTACACCGGGTCCGGGAAGTTCGGCGACATCTTCGACATGGCGCTGCTCGGCCAGGTCCTGCAGACGAAGACCGGCGCCGCGCTCACGTCCCGGCTGCTGCTCCTCGCGGCCGCGGCCCTCTTCATCGCGGTGCTCTTCGGGGCGTACGCGAAGAAGAACGAGAACACCGACGAGGAGGCCGAGGAGCGGAACGATCTCACCTTCGGTCTCTCCGTCGGCGGCGGCGTCGTCGCGGCCGGGCTCGCCGCCACCTGGGCCATGGCCGAGCACGCCTCGACCGGCCTCCAGGCGGGCATCGCGATGCCCGTCGACGTGCTGCACCTGCTGGCCGTCGCGGCCTGGCTCGGCGGGCTGACCACGCTGCTCGTCGCCCTGTACCGGGTGCCGACGATCGAGGGCTCGGCGGTGCGCCGCTTCTCCCGGGTCGCCTTCTGCAGCGTCCTCGTCCTCGTCGCGACCGGGCTCTACCAGTCGTGGCGCCAGGTCGGCTCCTGGTCGGCGCTGACCGGGACGTCGTACGGGCAGCTGCTGATGGTGAAGGTCGGGCTCGTCGCCGTGCTCGTCGGCGTCGCCTGGATCTCCCGGAAGTGGACGGGGCGGCTCTCCGAGACCGTGGCCGCCGTACCAGCCCAGCAGCGGGCGTCCGAGGTATCCGAGGTACCCGAGGTCGCCGAGGAGAAGGAGCCGGTCTCCGTGGCCGCCGCGGGTGCGGGCACGGACCCGAAGCGCGCCGCCCAACTCGCCCGGCAGCGCGCCGCGATGGCGAGCGCGCGCGAGAAGCGGGTGCGCGACGCCGATCCGCACCGCTTCGGACTGCGCCGCTCGGTGCTCGTCGAGGCGGGCATCGCGGTCGTCCTGCTCGCCGTCACCACCGTGCTGACGTCCACCGAGCCGGGCCGCACGGAAGAGGAGGCCAAGTCCGCCACCTCGGCCGCGCAGGCACAGACCGGGCCGCTCTCGCTGAAGCTTCCGTTCGACACCGGCGGCGCGGACGGCAAGGGCACCGCCCTCCTGGAGATGGACCCCGGGCGCACTGGAAACAACGAGATGCACCTCTACATAGAGCGGCCGAACGGCAAGGCCTTCGACGTTCCCGAGGTGAAGATCGCCCTCACCCAGGAGTCGAAGAAGATCGGGCCGCTGCCCGTCGTGCCCGACCACATCGCCACAGGACACTGGACGGCGAGCGGTGTGCAGATCCCCGTGGCGGGCGACTGGAAGGTCGCGCTGACCGTGCGCACCTCGGACATCGATCAGATCACCATCAACAAGAACGCGAAGATCGGCTGACCCGCCCATGAAAGACACGACCGACACGGCTGACACGGCCGGGTCCAAGAGCGGCACCGAGCCCTCCCCGCCGTCCGCGGGCATCTCGCGGCGCCGCCTGATCGGGACGGCGGGTGCCACCGGCGTCGCCCTGGGCGCCGTCGGTGCGGGCGCGGGGTATGCCGTGGCGTCCTCGAACTCCCCTGAACAACAGACCACGTTGACCACGGTCGGGGCGGACGAGGTGATGTTTCACGGGAAACATCAGCCCGGCATCACCACCGCGATGCAGTCCCGCGGCCATCTCGCCGCGTTCGACCTGGCGGCGGGCGCCGGGCGCAAGGAGGCGGCGGCCCTGCTGCGCCGCTGGTCGGCGACGGCCGAGCGGCTGATGGCGGGCGAGCCCTCGGCATCGGACGACACGGATGTGGCCCGGGACGCGGGCCCCTCGTCGCTGACGATCACCTTCGGCTTCGGGCACAGCTTCTTCTCCCGTACGGGACTGGAGAAGCAGCGCCCCGCCGCCCTCGACCCGCTGCCGGACTTCTACTCCGACCACCTCGACAAGGCGCGCAGCAACGGCGACCTGTGGGTGCAGATCGGCGCCAACGACTCGCTCGTCGCCTTCCACGCGCTGCGCGCGATCCAGAAGGACACGGGCGGCGCGGCGAAGCTGCGCTGGCAGATGAACGGCTTCAACCGCTCGCCCGGCGCCACCGCCCACCCGATGACGGTCCGCAACCTGATGGGCCAGGTCGACGGCACCGGCAACCCGAAGCCCGCCGACAAGGACTTCAACGAGCGGATCTTCGTGCCGGATTCCGGCTCCGCGCAATCCCCCGCGTGGATGGGCGGCGGCTCGTACGCCGTCGTACGCCGGATCCGGATGCTCCTCGACGACTGGGAGAAGCTGTCGACGGCGGCGCAGGAGCACGTCATCGGGCGCAAGAAGTCGAACGGCGCCCCGCTGACCGGCGGCAAGGAAACCACCGAGCCGGACCTGGAGAAGACCGACGCGAGCGGCGACCTCGTCATCCCGCTCAACGCGCACGCCCGCATCACCCGGCCCGACCAGAACGGCGGGTCCGCACTGCTGCGCCGCCCGTTCTCGTACCACGACGGGTACGACGAGGACGGCGCCCCGGACGCGGGCCTGCTCTTCATCTGCTGGCAGGCGGACCCGCTGCGCGGCTTCGTCCCGGTGCAGCGCAAGCTCGACCGCGGCGACGCCCTCTCGAAGTTCATCCGCCACGAGGCGAGCGGGCTCTTCGCGGTGCCGGGCGGGGCCGAGAAGGGCGGCTATGTGGGACAGGCGCTGCTGGAGGGGTGAGCGGGGCCCGGTGGGGGTGCCGTTGGGTGGGTGGCCCGGTGAGGCCGTCGCCGGGCGCGGGTGGCCCGTGAGGCATCCGGGAGCCCGGCCCCGTACCGCGCATTAGGGTGAAGCCATGCCAGCCAGCTACGCGTATCTCGGCCCCGAGGGCACCTTCACCGAAGTCGCCCTGCGCACGCTCCCGGAGACGGCCACCCGGGAACTCGTCCCCATGGTGTCCGTGCCCGCGGCGCTCGACGCCGTCCGCAGCGGCGAGGCCGAGGCCGCGTTCGTGCCGATCGAGAACTCCGTCGAGGGCGGCATCACCACGACCCTCGACGAGCTGGTGGCGGGCGAGCCGCTGATGATCTACCGCGAGGTGCTGCTCGACATCACCTTCGCGCTGCTGGTGCGCCCCGGCACCCAGATCTCCGACATCAAGACGGTCACCGCGCACCCGGCCGCCCAGCCGCAGGTGCGCAACTGGATGAAGGGCCACCTGGCCGAGGACGTGACCTGGGAGTCCGCCGCCTCGAACGCCGACGGCGCGCGCCTCGTGCAGGAGGGGCGCTACGACGCGGCCTTCGCGGGCGAGTTCGCGGCCGAGAAGTACGGGCTCGTGCCGCTGGTCACCGAGATCCACGACGCGGAGAACGCGCAGACCCGCTTCGTCCTGGTCGGCAAGCCGGCCCGGCCCGCGGCGCCCACCGGCGCGGACAAGACCTCGGTCGTCATCTGGCAGCGCGACGACCACCCCGGTGGGCTGATGGAGCTGCTCCAGGAGTTCGCCATCCGCGGGGTCAACCTGGTGCTGCTGCAGTCCCGGCCCACCGGCACGGGCATCGGCGACTACTGCTTCGCGATCGACGCGGAGGGGCACATCACGGACCGCCGGGTGGCGGAGGCGCTGATGGGGCTGAAGCGGGCCTGCCCTGAGGTGCGCTACCTCGGCTCGTATCCGCGGGCCGGCGTCGCCGTCGAGGAGGTGCGCCCGCCGCGCTCGGGGACCTCGGACGGCGAATTCGTGGCGGCGTCCGACTGGCTGGCGCGCTGCCAGGACGGCCGGTTCTGACGCCTCGGCCGTAGACGGCCGCCCCCTGCCGGATCCGAGAGTTGTCCACCGCCGGATCCGGCTCCTTTTTGCCTGTACACCCGGTCCTACCAGCGGATTTTCTTCATCCACAGAAGTTATCCACAGGGCGCCTTCTCGACCTGGGGACAAGTCGACAGGAAGGTGCCGGTTGGTCGACAAATCGGCCCACAGCCCCCAGATGCGTCCACAGCCCGGCAGGTCACCCTTCGTCCAGGCATTTGTCGTGATCAACTCTTTGGAGTGAAGCATTTCCACCCGAAAGTGAGCTTGCGCGCGGTTTGAGAGGGGAATTCTTCGTTACGCATGTGGCTTTCGGAATGATCTCTTCCGGCGTCCACAGATCATTCTCACAGCCTGTGGATAACTTTTCCGGCCTGTGCATCGCTGTGGACAGCGGGCCCCAAGTCCCGCCCGCAGCAAGGGGATCGGGTCAAGGTGAAGTGCCGCATCTGCCCCTTTCAAGGGAAAGAGGCGGCTTTCCTTGACGCACCCCGCGAGCCCGATGTGGATCTTTTCCAGCCTCGCTCCACCCTTAATTCACATTCCGGCAAATAGGGCATAAGGGAGTGCAACGGATATCGGGTCGTGGGCCGGAAGCGGGCAACGGTAGCCTTGAGGGGTGATTGACCTTCGCCTGCTCCGTGAGGACCCCGACCGTGTTCGCGCCTCCCAGCGCGCCCGTGGAGAGGACGTCGCGCTCGTCGACTCCGTCCTGTCCGCCGATGAGCGGCGCAGGTCGTCCGGGCTCCGCTTCGACGAACTCCGTTCCGAGCAGAAGTCGCTCGGCAAGCTGATCCCCAAGGCCTCGCCCGAGGAGAAGCAGGACCTCCTCAAGAAGGCGGGCGAGCTCTCCGCCGCCGTCAAGGCCGCCGAGGCCGAGCAGCGCGAGGCCGAGGAGGAGACGCAGCGCCTGGCCCTCCAGCTGGGCAACATCGTGCACCCCGACGTCCCGCGCGGCGGCGAGGAGGACTTCGTCGTCCTGGAGACGCACGGCACCATCCGCGACTTCGGTGCCGAGGGCTTCGAGCCCAAGGACCACCTGGAGCTCGGCGAGGCGCTCGGCGCCATCGACGTCGAGCGCGGTGCGAAGGTCTCCGGCTCGCGCTTCTACTACCTGACGGGCGTCGGCGCTCTCCTGGAGCTCGCGCTCGTCAACGCGGCGATCGCGCAGGCCACCGAGGCCGGCTTCACGCCGATGCTGACCCCGGCCCTGGTGCGCCCGCGCGCCATGGAGGGCACGGGCTTCCTCGGCCAGGCCGCGGAGAACGTGTACCACCTGGAGAAGGACGACTACTACCTGGTCGGCACCTCCGAGGTCCCGCTCGCCGCGTACCACATGGACGAGATCGTCGACGCGGACCAGCTGCCGCTGCGCTACGCCGGTTTCTCGCCGTGCTTCCGCCGCGAGGCCGGCACGTACGGCAAGGACACCCGCGGCATCTTCCGCGTGCACCAGTTCGACAAGGTCGAGATGTTCTCGTACATCGACCCGGCGGACGCGGAGAACGAGCACCAGCGCCTCCTGGAGTGGGAGAAGCAGTGGCTGACCGGCCTCGAGCTGCCCTTCCAGGTGATCGACGTCGCCACCGGGGACCTCGGCTCCTCGGCCTCGCGCAAGTTCGACTGCGAGGCGTGGATCCCGACCCAGGGCAAGTACCGCGAGCTGACCTCGGCCTCGAACTGCGACGGATTCCAGGCGCGCCGCCTGTCCATCCGGATGCGCGAGGGCAAGAAGGTGCAGCCGCTGGCGACGCTGAACGGCACGCTGTGCGCCGTCCCGCGCACGATCGTGGCCATTCTGGAGAATCACCAGCAGGCGGACGGCTCGGTGCGGGTTCCGGAGATGCTGCGGCCGTACCTTGGGGGACGCACCACCCTGGACCCCAAGTAATCGCAGACTGAGCGGCCCGACGGGCCCGCGCGGCCTGAACAGCCCGACAGCCTGGAGCCGAACCCCAAGTGAGCCACCCCGCTCCCCTCGCCCCTGCCTTTCCGTACAAGCTCGTGGCGACCGATCTCGACGGAACGTTGCTGCGTTCCGACGACACGGTCTCCGAGCGCACGCGTGAGGCGCTCACCGCGGCCACCGCGGCGGGCGCCGCGCACATCATCGTGACCGGCAGGGCGGTGCCCTGGACCCGGCACATCCTCGACGACCTCGGCTACGAGGGCCTCGCGGTGTGCGGCCAGGGCGCGCAGGTCTATGACGCGGGGGAGCACCGGCTGCTCACCTCGGTGACGCTCGACCGGCAGCTGGCGGGGATCGCGCTCGCCAAGATCGAGGCCGAGATCGGTCCGCTGGCGCTCGCCGCGAGCCGCGACGGCATCGAGGGCGAGGTCATCGTCGGCCCCGGCTACCAGGTGCAGGACGGTCCGCTTCCGGTCGTCCCGTTCACGGAGCTCGCCGAGCTGTGGGCGCAGCCCCTCAACAAGGTGTACGTGCAGCATCCGGGCCTGACCGACGACGAGCTGGCGGAGGTGGCGCGCACCGCCGCGGGCGGTCTGGTGGGCGTCACGATGGCGGGCGAGGGCATCGTGGAGCTGCTCCCGCTCGGCCTGTCCAAGGCCACGGGGCTTTCCCTGGCGGCTCGCCGCCTGGGTGCGAAGGCCGTCGACACGATCGCCTTCGGTGACATGCCCAATGACATTCCGATGTTCGGCTGGGCGTCCCACGGCGTGGCGATGTCGAACGCGCACGACGAGCTGAAGTCGGTGGCCGACGAGGTGACGTCGTCGAACGAGGACGACGGGATCGCGGTGGTGCTGGAGCGCTTGCTCGCGGCTTGATGTGCCCGCATGCGGCGAGGGCCGGTCCCGGTTGAACCGGGGCCGGCCCTCGCTGCGAAGGGTGGGCGGCCCGCGTGCCACGGAAGAAGGACACGCGCTCGAAGCGGCCGCCCCGGGCGGCCTCCGTGACGGGCTCGACGGAGTGCAATGACTACTCCGGAGCCTGCCTCGGGCCGCCCTGCCGGGAGCTCGACGGACTACTGCATGACATCGCCGCGCTCCTCTCCCGGTCCTCGGACGCCACGGTCGGCGTGCTGACCCAACTACTGTGCCGCGCCGCGGAGTTCGACGCCACCGAATTATTCAGCGGCGGCGGCGCCACCTGCGCCGCCGTGCCTTGCTGAAGAACCATCCCGCGGGTGGCTCGTCCGAACGCCACGGCTGGGGCTCGGGCCCTCCGTCCCGCCATCGCTCGGCGAGCATCCGGGCCCGCGCG
This sequence comes from Streptomyces sp. NPDC059897, assembly GCF_042730865.1. NCBI lineage: Bacteria > Bacillati > Actinomycetota > Actinomycetes > Kitasatosporales > Streptomycetaceae > Streptomyces > Streptomyces sp. NPDC059897. The sequence continues at coordinate 80,485 of NZ_JBHWKQ010000009.1, forward strand.
GACGGTTCGGTCGCCTCGGCGGCGCGTATGAAGTCGGTGTCCAGGACCACGCCGTCCCAGGCGTCGTCGTTCTTCGATTCGCCTGCCATGTCCTGTTCCTCCTCACCCTCCCGACCAGTGTCCTGGCGGGAGGGTGAAAGCGGCGTCAAGAGCTACTCCTCTCCGGCCAGCTTCAGGGTCCGCAGCTTCTGCCCGGCGTACCAGGTCGCCAGGACCGTCACCACCACCAGGAGGACCGTCGCGAGCGGCAGCCCCACGTCCGAGGTGACGAGGTCGCCGCCGGCCACCTTCTGGGCGACCGCGAGCGACCACTGCTGCACGCTGAGCGTGCGCGCCCCGGAGACCAGGGACCCGAAGAGGGCCTCCCACACGAGGGCGTAGACGAGGCCGAAGACGACCGCGTGCCGGGTGATCGTGCCGAGCAGGAGGAAGATCGCCGCGTAGGCGATCGAGGCCACCAGGGCGGCGATCGTGTAGGCGACGGCGATCTGCTGCCCGTTCCCGTTCAGGATCAGGCCGGCGATGAAGGTCGGGACCGCGGAGAACACCATGGTCACGCCGATCGCCACGATGAGCTTGGTGAAGATGATCGTGGGCCGCTTGATCGGCTTCGACAGCAGGTAGACGACGGAGCCGTCGTCGATCTCCGGGCCGATGGCCCCGGTCCCCGCGATGACGCCGATCAGCGGCACCATCGTGGCGAGCGCGAAGCCGCCGAGCAGGTCGGACGCGGTCTGGTCGTCGGCCCCCGTGAGCCCGCGCACGAGCGCGGAGATCACGACCAGCAGTACGGGCAGCGCGAAGAGGATGAGGGCCCGGCGCCTGCCGAGCAGGGCCCGGTAGGTGAGTCGGGCGACAGTGGGGTCGTACATCAGGGCCTCCTACGCCGCGACCAGATACGAGAAGACGGACTCGAGGGACTCGTCGGACGGCGAGACCGTGAGCAGCCGGATGCCGTGCGCCTGCGCGACCTTCGGCAGCAGCGTCGTGAACCGGCCGAAGTCGACGGCCTGGACGTGCAGCGCGCCCTCCTTCAGGTCGACCTCGATGCCCGCCGTGGACGGGTCCGCGATCAGCACGGCGGCCAGGGCCCGGTCGTCACTGGAGCGGATCAGATAGCGGTGCGGGCGGTCGGTCATCAGGCGGCGGATCTTACGGAAGTCGCCGCTCGCGGCGTGCCGGCCCGCGACGATCACCTCGATGTGGGAGGCGAGCTGCTCGACCTCTTCGAGGATGTGCGAGGAGAACAGGACCGTGCGCCCCTCGTCCCCCATGCGCCGCAGCAGGTCCATGAGCTGCATGCGCTGGCGCGGGTCCATGCCGTTGAACGGCTCGTCGAGCAGCAGCACCGACGGCGTGTGGACGAGCGCGGAGGCCATCTTCACGCGCTGGCGCATGCCCTTGGAGTACGTCGAGATCTTGCGGTCCTGCGCGTACTCCATCTCGACGGTGGCCAGCGCCTCGCCGGCGGCCTTCTTGCCGAGGCCGTGCAACTCGGCGTTGGCGACGACGAATTCGCGACCCGTGAGGAAGTCGTACATCCCCTCGCGCTCGGGGACGATGCCGATGTGCCGGTAGATCTGTTCGTTGCGCCAGATCGGCTGTCCGTCGAGGGTCACCGAGCCGTTCGAGGGGGCGAGGAAGCCGCCCATCATGTTGATGAGCGTGGACTTCCCCGCGCCGTTCGGACCGAGCAGGCCGGTGACGCCGGGGCCGATGTTCATGGTGACGTCGTTGACGGCGACCACGTTGCCGAACCAGCGTGAGACGTGGTCGATGTTGATCGTGGTCACAGTCCGACCTTCCGGTAGCGGCGCATCAGCAGCCCGTAGGAGCCGGCGATGAGCCCGAGGACGACGAGCAGGTAGACGAGGCCCTCGGCCGCCGAGGGGCCGTGCGCCCCCGGGAAGGAGGAGCTCGCCCCGAGGAAGGCGGTCTGCACTCCGTCGATGAGCGTGATCGGGGAGAAGAGACCGAGCCAGGTCACCGCCCCGCCGTTGTCCTGCGCGTCGGCGATCGCCTGGACCGTGGACACCGCGCCGTAGGAGATGGTCAGGACGGCGATGACGGCGGCGATACCGAACCCGCGGCGCGGGGTGACGGCGGAGACGACGAGTCCGATCCCGGCGAAGAGCAGTGACAACAGCGCCACGGATACCAGTCCTTGGGCGAATCCCTTGGTCTGCTCCGTGAAGTCCAGCTTGGCGAGCAGAGAGCCTGCGTAGAGCACGATCAGCGGCGCGGCCGTGAGGATGAACAGGGCCGATGCCATGGCGGCGCACTTCGCGACCACGTAGTCGACGCGCTCGATGGGGCGGGAGAAGTAGAGCGGGATCGACTTGAAGCGCAGGTCGAGGGAGACCGCGTTCGGCGCCGCGGATGCCACGTAGAGGCCGATCACCGCCTGGAGGATGACCGCGTAGCGCGTGTAGTCGACGGGGAGGTCCTTCGCCTTCGTGGCGACGGCCACCGCGACCATGATCAGCGCCGGGACGCACATCACGATGAAGAGCAGCATCGGCAGCACCTTGGACTTGGCCGAGCGGCCCAGTCCGTAGGCACCGCGCAGGCTCTGCGAGAAGAGCGAGCGGCGGGCGTACGCGCGGCCCAGGCGGGGGCCGTCGTAGTGGCGGTAGCCGATGTTGTGGATCTGGGTGGACGCGCGGTCCACAGCGCTGGGCTCGGTGGTCATCGCGCCGCGCCTCCCGTCTGCTGCTGCGATGCGGCGGTGGCCGCCCAGGCGGCGGCGCGCTCGGAGTCCTGCTCCGGCTGCTGCTCGGCCTCGGGGCGGAAGACCTCCGCGATCTGGTGCCTGCGCTGTTCCATCCGGACCAGGCCGAGGCCGAGGTCCGCGACGACGTCGCGCACGACGTCGTAGGTCTCCTCGCCCTGGGCCGTGATCAGGACCGTGTGCCCGGCGCCGGGGAGTTCGCCGCCGGTGCTGGTCTCGATGCCGCGCTGCGCGAAGGCCTCGCGGAGCGCCTTGGTGCCGTCCGGGTGGTCGTCGCTGTCGGTGACCTCGATCGCCAGCGTCGCCGTGGCCTGCGTGAAGTCCGTGGTGGAGCTGGAGCGCAGCAGCTTGCCGCCGTCGATGATGACGACGTGGTCGCAGGTGCGCTCCAGCTCGCCGAGGAGGTGCGAGGTGACGAGGACGGAGATGCCGAAGTCGGTGTGCACGCGCCGGATCAGGCCGAGCATGTCGTCACGGCCGACCGGGTCCAGGCCGTTCGTCGGCTCGTCCAGGAACACCAGCTGCGGGTCGTGCACGAGCGCCTGGGCCAGCTTCACGCGCTGCTTCATGCCCGTCGAGTAGCCGCCGATGGGGCGGTAGCGCTCCTCGTAGAGCCCGACGTGCCGCAGGGTGTCGGCGGTGCGCTCGCGGGCGGCCGTCGGAGGCAGGCCCGACATGCGCGCCATGTGGACGACGAACTCGGTGGCCGAGACGTCGGGCGGCAGGCAGTCGTGCTCCGGCATGTATCCGACCCGCTCACGGATCTCACCCCCCTTTGTCGCGACGTCGAGCCCGAGCACTTCGGCGCGGCCCTCCGACGCGGGGGACAGACCAAGCAGAATCTTGATCATGGTGGACTTGCCGGCTCCATTGGCCCCGACGAGTCCGGTCACACCGGGCCCGATGTCCATGGTCAGCCGGTCAAGCGCGGTCACCTTGGGGAACCGCTTGCTCAGGCTTTCGGTCGCGATCACAGTCACGGTTCGACCGTAGTGGCGCAGGCCACACCAATTCGTCAGACCGTGGGGTCGACCTCGTATGAGACCTGAGTATTACGGGGCCCTAGGGGTCCTCCCTGAGTAGACCCGAGCAGACCGTGCACACCCCTTGACGTCGCCGCCGGGCATTGTCACATTCATCAATGTCAAGTTACGAACGCGTACGGCGACGTCCCGGTCACTGCATCGGGGCGGCCGCGACCGGGACGGACGGTGGCATGACCTCAGCGGTGGTACGTGAACTCTCGGCGGAGCTACGGGGGTTCAGAGAAGTGCAGAGGCTCGCGTACGCATGCGCGGAATCGGTCGCGGCGCAGCTCAAGCCGGGCGTGACCGAGCGCGAGGCCGCGCGGATGCAGCGGGAGTGGCTGCGCGAGCGCGGGGTGAAGGACTGGTTCCATCTGCCCTTCGCCTGGTTCGGGGACCGCACGGCGTTCGTGAACTTCCGCGTGCCGCTGCAGTTCTTCCCGACGAACCGGAAGCTGGAGGCGGGGATGCCTTTCATCCTCGACATGGCGCCGGTCCACCAGGGCTACACCGCGGACATCGGCTACTCGGGTTGCCTCGGCCTCAACCCCGTGCACGACAAGCTCCTTTCGGACCTCGAGGCGCACCGCGAGCTGCTCCTGCGCGAGGTGCGCGAGCGGCGCTCCCTGCGGGAGATCTACGAGGACGTGGAGCGGTTGATGGTCCGCCAGGGCTATGCGAACCGGCACCGGGCGTATCCCTTCGGCGTGATCGCGCACAAGGTCGACCGGGTCAAGCAACGGCGGGTCAACCCCACGCTGTTCGGCTTCGGCACCCAGTCCCTGAAGGGCCTGGCGAGCGACGCGCTGCACGGGCACCGGGACGGCTGGTCGCCGCTGTGGTCGCCGTACAAGTTCTCCGACCATCCACCGCAGCCGGGCCTGTGGGCGGTCGAGCCGCACCTCGGATTCCGGGGCACGGGCGCCAAGTTCGAGGAGCTCCTCGTGGTCACTGACTCCAAGGACCCGCAGGAGAGCGCCTTTTGGCTGGACGACGATCTGCCGCACGTGCGGCGCTGGGCGGAGGGCATCTGATGACGGACCTGATGAGGATCGACGGCGCGCGCGAGCGCCGGGTGCGCACGGGCGGTATCGAGCTGTGCGTCGTCGAGCTGGGCGAGCCCGGCGGGGCCGAGCGGCCGACGGTGGTGCTCGTGCACGGCTATCCGGACTCCAAGGAGGTGTGGTCGGAGGTCGCCGCGCGCCTCGCGGACCACTTCCACGTGGTGCTCTACGACGTTCGCGGCCACGGCCGGTCGACGGCACCGCAGCCGCTGCGCGGCGGCTTCACCCTGGAGAAGCTGACGGACGACTTCCTGGCGGTCGTCGACGCGGTGAGCCCGGACCGGCCGGTGCACCTGGTGGGGCACGACTGGGGTTCCGTGCAGTCGTGGGAGTTCGTCACGGTCAAGCGCACACAGGGCCGCATCGCGTCCTTCACGTCGATGTCGGGCCCCTCCCTCGACCACTTCGGGCACTGGATCAAGCAGCGCATGAAGAAGCCCACACCGGCCAAGGTGGGCCAGCTGCTCGGCCAGGGCGCCAAGTCCTGGTACGTGTACATGCTGCACACGCCCGTGCTGCCCGAACTCGCCTGGCGCGGCCCGCTCGGCAAGCGCTGGCCGAAGATCCTGGAGCGCGTCGAGCGGGTCCCGGCGGGCGACTACCCGACGAAGTCGCTGCCCTCGGACGCCGCGCGCGGCGCCTGGCTGTACCGGGACAACGTAAGGGCGCGGCTGCGCCGACCGCGCGAGGACGCGTACGCGCACGCGCCCGTGCAGCTCATCACGCCGCTCGGGGACGCCTTCCTGTCGCCGAAGCTGTACGACCAGCTGGAGCTGTGGGCGCCCCAGCTGACGCGCCGCGTACTGCCCGCCAAGCACTGGGTTCCGCGCACCAGGCCCGATCAGCTCAGCGCCTGGATCACCGAGTTCGTCACCGCGAACGAGGGGCAGGAGGCCGGGGTCCCCGCGCAGCGCCCCGCGCCCGACGGCAAGCACGCGGACCGGTTCGCGGGACAGCTGGTCCTGGTGACCGGTGCGGGCAGCGGCATCGGCCGGGCCACCACGTTCGCCTTCGCGGAGGCCGGCGCGCGCGTGGTCGCCGTCGACCGGGACGCGGAGGGCGCCGCGCGGACCGCCGAGCTGGCCCGCCTCATAGGCGCCCCCGAGGCCTGGGGCGAGACCGTGGACGTCACCGATGAGCAGGCCATGGAGAAGCTCGCCGAGAAGGTCGCCGCCGAGTACGGCGTGGTCGACGTGCTGGTGAACAACGCGGGGATCGGCCTGTCCGGCTCGTTCTTCGACACCACACCGGAGGACTGGAAGAAGGTCCTCGACGTCAATCTGTGGGGCGTCATCCACGGCTGCCGCCTCTTCGGCAAGCAGATGGCCGAGCGCGGGCAGGGCGGCCACATCGTGAACACCGCGTCCGCGGCGGCGTACCAGCCCTCCAAGGCGCTTCCCGCGTACTCGACGTCCAAGGCCGCCGTCCTGATGCTCAGCGAGTGCCTGCGCGCCGAGCTGGCCGATCAGGGCATCGGGGTCTCCGCGATCTGCCCCGGCCTGGTGAACACGAACATCACGGCGACGGCCCGCTTCGCCGGCGTGGACGCCGAGGAGGAGAAGCGCCGCCAGAAGAAGTCCTCGCGCCTGTACGGACTGCGCAACTACCCGCCGGAGAAGGTCGCGGACGCGATCCTGGGCGCCGTCGTGCACGACAAGGCGGTCGTCCCGGTCACCCCGGAGGCCCGCGGCGCCCACCTCATGTCCCGCTTCACGCCCAAGGCGCTGCGCGCGGTCGCCCGGATGGAGCCACCGCTGTGAGTACGGGCGACGCGGCGGCGCGGCCCACCGCCGAGTACCGGATCGAGGACCTGGCCCACCACAGCGGTGCCACGGTGCGCACGATCCGCGCCTACCAGGACCGTGGGCTGCTGCCGCGGCCCGAGCGCCGCGGGCGGGCCAATGTGTACACGGACACGCATCTGTCCAGGCTGCGCCAGATCGCCGACCTGCTGGACCGCGGCTACACCCTGGCGTCCATCAAGGAGCTCCTGGAGGCCTGGGACGCGGGGCGCGGCCTGGGCGGCGTGCTCGGTCTGGTCGCGGAGGTGGACGGCCCGTGGACGGACGAGCGGGCGGGTCGCATCACGCGCGCGGAGCTCGACGAGAAGTTCGGCGGCGACCCCGACGAGGCCGCCGTGCTGGACGCGGTCGAACTCGGCGTGCTCGAGCGCATACCCGGCAGGGACGACGAGTTCCTCGTCCCGAGCCCTCAAGAGCTGGCCGTGGCAGCGGAGTTGCATGCCGCGGGCGTTCCGCTGTCCGCAATTTCCGGGCATCTACGGGAGTTGAGGGGGCACGTCGAACATATAGCGGCGCGTTTCCTGGAGTTCACCACCGAGCACGTCTTCGTGCGCTATCTCGGTCCGCAGCCGCCGACGGACGCGGAAGCCGCCGAAGCGGCCTCGCTCGTGCGGCGGCTCCGGCCGCTCGCACAGCAGTCGGTGGACGCCGAACTGGCCCGCGCGATGCGGATGTTCGCCACTCGGCACCTGCGTCACCACCTCGCCGAAGGCACTCCGGCCGAGGTGGTGGAAGAGCCGCAGTCCGTCGCGATACCGGCGGCGACAATGCGGGCCGTACGCAGCCTTGTTGGCCCGGAGCACGCCTCGACGTTCATCGCGGCTGCCGCCGAACGCGAGGTACACACAAGGACATTGGACACATTGACCTCAAACCACAGCAATACTCCTACTGTTGGCCAAAAGGGCTTTCCTGCTTGAGAGTTGTCCACAGAATCGCCAACTGGCCTGTGGATAACTTGACTTGGCTGTGGATCAAACATCCGGCCCAAAATTTCTTGATTGAATCCGAGAGAAATCGCGGCGGCCCGAGAGGAAATCAGAAGGACCCCGAGGAGGGAACCCGAGGGGGGAATCCGAGGAGGGAATCCGCGAGGGCGGAATCAGGGGCCGCTCGCGAGGAGGCCGGGCCGGCCCCCGGCGAGCTCCGGGCGAGATGTGCGAGAGATCCGCTTACGCTCGCAGGTATGAACGAGAACGCTCCCGCCACGCCCCCTCGCCCGCTGCGCCTGAGCACCGTGATCCTGCCCCACCGGCGCTGGCACGAGGGCGCCCGCGAGGCCTGGCTGCGCGCGGAGGAGCTGGGCTTCCACACCGCGTACACGTACGACCACCTGTCCTGGCGGGTGCCGTTCCGGGACGGGCCGTGGTTCGGGGCGGTCCCGACGTTGACGGCCGCGGCGACCGCCACCGAGCGGATCCGCCTGGGCACCCTCGTGACCTCGCCGAACTTCCGGCATCCCGTCACGCTCGCCAAGGAGCTGATCTCGCTCGACGACATCTCCGGTGGCCGGATCACGCTCGGAATCGGCGCGGGCGGCACGGGCTTCGACGCGAGCGCCCTCACCCACAGCGGGCAGGAGCCGTGGACGCCGCGCGAGCGGGCCGACCGCTTCGCGGAGTTCGTTCCGCTGCTCGACCGGCTGCTCACCGAGGACACGGTCTCGTACGACGGGACGTTCTACTCGGCGGGCGGCGACGTCGGCGCGCAGAACATCCCGGGCTGTGTGCAGCGCCCCCGGCTGCCGTTCGCGGTGGCCGCGACGGGCCCGCGCGGCCTGAAGCTCGCCGCGCGGCACGGGCAGGCGTGGGTGACCACCGGCGACCCGAAGCTGTACGAGACGGGCACCCCGGAGGAGTCGATTCAGGCCATTCGTGGGCAGGTCTCGAAGCTGGCCGCGGCGTGCGAGGCCATCGGCCGTGACGCGGACGAACCGGACAAGATCCTGCTCACCGGATTCACCCCGGACCGCACCCGGCCCCTCACCTCCGTCGACGCCTTCGTGGACTTCGCGGGCAGGCACCGGGAGCTGGGCTTCACGGAGCTCGTCCTGCACTGGCCGATCCCCGACACCGCGTTCGCCGCCGACCAGAAGACCTTCGAGTCGATCGCCACGGAGGCGCTGGCCCAACTCGACTGACTCGGCTGACTCCACCGACTCGACTGAAAGGGACTCCGTCACACCGGGATCCGGGCGGGGCGCATGAGCCAGGTGCGTACTCATATGTGCGCCCCGCAGCACGCCCGTGCACGCATATGCGCGACCATGGGTCGGTGACCTCACCGACTCCCGGGCCCCGGACTCCGGCCCCCTCCGCCCCCACGCCCCGGCTGATCGCCACCGACCTCGACGGAACGTTGCTGCACGACGACAAGACCGTTTCGCCGCGTACGGTCGCCGCGCTCGCCGCCGCTGAGGAGGCCGGCATCGAGGTCTTTTTCGTGACGGGCCGTCCGGCCCGCTGGATGGATGTCGTCAGCGACCATGTGCACGGCCACGGCCTGGCGATCTGCGGGAACGGCGCCGCCGTCGTGGACCTGCACGGTGGCGCGGGAGAGCACCGCTTCGTGAAGATCCGCGAGCTGACGGTCCCGGACGCCCTCGACGTCGTCCGCATCCTGCGGGCGACCGCCCCCGGCACCACGTTCGCCGTCGAACGCACGGGCGGCCTGCACCACGAGCCGACGTACCCGCCGCTGCACCTGGACCCCGGGGAGACCGTCGCCCCGGCGGAGAAGCTGCTGGCCGCCGACTTCGAGGGCGCGGCCGTCGCGGACCAGCCGGTGCTCAAGCTCCTCGCGTACCACCCCGAGCTCGACCCCGACGCCTTCCTGGCGCTGGCCCGCGCGGGTGTGGGCGACCGGGCGGCGATCACCCGGTCGAGCCCGAGCGCGCTCCTGGAGATCAGCGGCCCCGGCGTCTCCAAGGCGAGCACGCTCGCCATGTGCTGCGCTGAGCGCGGCATCGACCCCGCCGAGGTGGTCGCCGTCGGGGACATGCCCAACGACATGGAGATGCTCGCCTGGGCGGGCACGTCCTACGCGATGGGGAACGCGCACCCCGAGGTCCTGGCCTCCGCGACCGGCCGCACCGCGACCAACAACGAGGACGGCGTCGCCCGCGTCATCGAGGACATCCTGGCCGCGCACGCCCCCGCCCGGTAGCTCCACGACGGCTACAGCTTCACGTGGCGTTCGGCGAACCACTTCGCCGGGTCCACCCCGGAGCCCAGATACGGCGTGAGCCGCACCTCGAAGTGGAGGTGCGGCCCCGTCGAGTTGCCGGTGGTGCCGGACTGGCCGACCCACTGCCCGGCGCGGACCTTCTGTCCCTGGTCGACGGTGACCGCGGCGAGATGCGCGTACTGCGTGTAGTAGCCGCCGTGCCGTACGACGACCTCGATGCCGAAGGCGCCGCCGCAGGACACGCTCACCACGCGGCCCGCGCCCACCGACCGCACCGGCGTACCGATGTCGACCGCGAAGTCCTGTCCGGTGTGCCGGTGCGACCAGCGCTCGCCCGCGCTGTCGAAGCCCGCGGACAGCTCGTACTTCTCCACGGGAGGCACCCACGCGCGCGTGGTGGGGTTTTTCGGCTCCTTGAGGCGTACGGCGCCCCGGCACTTTCCGGCGGCGACCGAGCTGTCCGCCTGCCCCTGGAGCTGCCAACGCGCCGCTTCGAGCTTGCTTTCGATGCCCTTCTTAAGGATGACGAGTCGTGCGTTGCTCTCCTTCAAAGAGCGCCACGCGTTCGCCGCCCTGCGCTGCCCGTCGGCGAGTCGGCGCTCGGCCCGTCTGCTCTTGTCCACGGCGTTGTTGAGCGCCAGATCGGCCTGCCACACCGCCCGTTGACCGCGCATCAGCTTCTCGGGGTTCCCGGCGAGCAGCATCTGCGCCGTGATCGGGATGTCGCCGCCGCTGCGGTACTGGGCACGGGCGATCCGGCCGAGGTCCTTGTGCAGCACGGAGATCTGCCGCCGCTCCCGCACGAGCAGCCGTTCCATCGACCGCGCCCTCGCCTTCTGTACGGAGACGGCCTTGCGGCCCGCTTCGTAGCGCTGCGTCGCCGTGGACGCCTCCTCGTAGAGGCGCGCGACGTCCGCGCTCGCCTCCGGGCCCTCCGCTCCCTGCGAGACCGTGGGCAGGCCACCGAGGGCCACGAGGGCGCACAGCAGCACCGGGAAGACGAGCGATGTGCCGGTGCGGCGGGGTCCAGGACGCATGCATCGGATCGTCGACCGCCGCACGCCGGGCTTCCTGTGGAGCTGGTACGGCCGAGGGAACGGGTGCCCCGTACGGCGCAGGAACGTACCGCCAAACCGGGGCTGCGCGGCCTGCCGGGGCAGGCGGTCCTCAGTAGGGGGCCTGCCACACCACCGTCGTGCCGTCCCCGTCGAGCCCCGGACCGTGCCAGCTGGCGCCGCCGAGCGATTCGGCCCGCTTCTGGAGGTTCTTCAGGCCGCTGCGCCGTCCGCCCTCCTTGATGCCCACGCCGTCGTCCGCGACCGTCAGACGGACGCCCTGCTGCCCGTCGGGGAGGAGCACGGTGGCGTCCACGACGACGTCAATGCGGTCGGCCTCCGCGTGCCGGAACGCGTTCGACAGGGCCTCGCGCAGCGCCGCGATGAGGTGCTTTCCGGTCAGCTCGCCGACGACCGTGTCGACCGGCCCGAGGAAGCGGTGCGAGGGCTTGAACCCGAGCGGCACGGCGGCCATGTTGATCTCGCGGAGCACCTTGGTGCGCAGCCCCGACGGCGCCTCGGCCGGCCCCTGCTGGAGCGCGAAGATCGCGGTGCGGATCTCCTGGATCGTGGTGTCGAGCTCGTCGACCGCCTTGCCGACGCCGGTCTGCACCTCGGGCACCACGGAGCGGCGCTGGGCGGTCTCCAGCATCATCCCGGTGGCGAAGAGTCGCTGGATGACGAGGTCGTGCAGATCGCGCGCGATCCGGTCGCGGTCCTCCAGGACGGCGAGGCGCTCCCGGTCGCGCTGCGCCTCGGCCGTCACCAGGGCGAGCGCGGCCTGGGACGCGAACTGGGTGGCCAGGGTGCGCTCCGCCTCGCTGAACGGCCGGTCCCCACGCGCGCGGGTCATCACCAACGTCCCCAGGACCCGCCCGCCGCTCTGGAGGGGCAGCATCATGGAAGGCCCGTAGTCCCGCGCCAGGCCGGTCATCATGCGGGGATCGGAGGCCGCGTCCTCGACGAACACGGCCTTGCCGTCGAGCAGTTCGGAGATCACCCGGCTCTCCGGCGGCACGATCACGCCGAGCGCGGTGGAGGGCTCGTCCGAGTCGACGGCGACGATCTCCATGCCGCCGTCCTCCGCGGGCAGCATCACGATGCCGGCCGCCGAGTCCGAGAGGTGCCGGGACTGTTCGGCGACCACCTGGAGCGCGTCGTCCGCGTCACCTCCCGAAAGGAGCGCGGTGGTCACCGCCACCGAGCCGTCGATCCACCGCTCGCGCTGCTTGGCCGCTTCGTAGAGGCGCGCGTTGCCGATGGCGATGCCCGCCTCCGTGGCGAGCACCCGGACCATGTTCAGGTCGCCGTCGTTGAACTCGCCGCCGCCGTGCTTCTCCGTGAGGTAGAGGTTTCCGAAGATCTCGCCCTGTACGCGGATGGGGAGGCCGAGAAACGTGTGCATCGGCGGGTGGTTCGCGGGGAAACCGCAGGAGCGCGGGTCGTCCGCCAGGTTCGCGAGGCGCACGGTCACGGGGTCGTGGATGAGCGCGCCGAGCAGCCCCCGGTGGCCGTCGGGCAGCCGCCCGATGCGCCGCGCGGTCTCCTCGTCGACCCCGGAGTAGACGAAGTCCGAGAGACCCTCGCCGTCCTCGTCGACGACGCCGATCGCGGCGTACTTGGCGTCGGTCAGCTCGGCGGCGGTCTCGCAGATCCGGTCGAGCGTGGTGTGCAGTTCGAGGCCCGTGCCCACGGACCGCATCGCTTCCAGGAGCTGCGGCAGCCGGGCGGTCAGCTCGGCCGACAGACCGTGAAGACTGCGGGTCGCCTGCGTCGCCGCCTCCAAGGACGCCGCGGCGGGCTCAGCGGGAGGAGGGGCGCCGGGGTCCGTGGGTGCTGCCATGCGACGAGCCTAATTAGTACCAATTGCCGAGGAAAGTCGGGATCGGGTTGGGCGGCGCCCGGGCGGAGGGCCGGGCGCCCGGCCGGAGGTGGGCCGGGCGGGTGGTCGGAGGTGGGCCGGGCGGGGCGAGGCGGGGCGGGGCCTCAGCCCTCCGCGCCGGCCAGCGCCTCCGCCGCGCCCTCCCGAAGCCGCAGCTCCCGAAGCGGCCCGTCGACCGCGGCCAGCTCGGCGTACGGACCGCGCTGGGCGACCCGCCCACCGTCCAGCACCAGCACCTCGTCCACGGCCTCCAGACCGGCGAGCCGGTGTGTGATCAACACCGTCGTTCGCCCCCGCGTGACGTCCAGGAGGTCCGCGGTGAGCGCGTCCGCCGTCTCCAGGTCGAGGTGCTCGGCGGGCTCGTCGAGCACCAGGACGGGGAAGTCGGCGAGCAGCGCGCGGGCGAGCGCGAGCCGCTGCCGCTGGCCGCCCGAGAGCCGTGCGGCGTGCTCACCCACCAGGGTGTCGAGCCCGTCCGGCAGCGCCTGCGCCCACTCCCGAAGACGTACGCGGCCGAGCACCGCCCACAGCTCGTCCTCGGTGGCGTCCTTCTTGGCGAGCAGCAGGTTCTCGCGCAGGCTGCTGTCGAAGAGGTGCGCGTCCTGGGCGCACAGCCCGACGAACCGCCGGACCGCGTCGCCGTCGAGGGCCGCCGCGTCGACACCGCCGAGCGTGTACGTCCCGGCGTCCGCGTCGAGGAAGCGCAGCAGCACTTGGGCGAGGGTCGTCTTGCCCGACCCCGACGGGCCGACGACGGCGACGCGGCGGCCCCGCTCCAGCGTCAGGTCGAGGCCGGCGAGCGCGTCCCGGTCCTGGCCCTCGTAGCGGGCGGCGAGGCCGCGCACGACGAGCGGGAAGGGGTCCTGCGGCGGCTGTGCGGGCCGCTCGGGCTCCCGTACGGGTTCCGGCGCGTCCAGCACCTCGTAGACCCGCTCGGCGCTCTTGTGGACGCGCTGGCGGTGCTGCACGGCGAGCGGCAGGCCGAGCACCGCCTCGAACGCGGCGAGCGGCGTCAGGACGACGACCGCGAGCGACACCCCGTGGAGCTGCCCGGTGCGCACGCCCTGGATGCCGACGAGCGCGGCGGCCGCCACGGTCAGGCCGGTGATCAGCGCGGTGAGCCCGTCGCCGAGCGCGGTCGCGGTGGCCGCGCGCGAGGCGATCCGGGTCAGCACGGAATCGGCTTCCGCGGCCTCCTTGTTGCGGCGCGGAAGGGCCCCGGAGACCGTCAGTTCGGCGGTGCCGGTGAGCAGTTCGGCCACCTTCGTGGCGAGCACCCCGCGCGCGGGGGCGAGGCGGCGCTCGGCGCGCCGGGACACCGCGCCGGACAGCAGCGGCACCCCGACCCCGGCGAGCAGCAGCCCCACGGCGAGCACGGCGCCCGCGGCGGGCAGCAGCCACGCGGTGAACGCCACCGATCCCGCGCCCACGAGCGCGGCGGCCGACGCGGGCAGCAGCCAGCGCAGCCAGTAGTCCTGCAGCGCGTCCACGTCCGCGACGAGCCGGGAGAGCAGATCGCCGCGCCGCTGCGTGCGCAGCCCGGCGGGCGCGAGCCGCTCCAGGCGCCGATACACGGCGACCCGGGTGTCGGCCAGCATCCGCAGCACCGCGTCGTGCGACACGAGCCGTTCCAGGTACCGGAAGATGGCCCGCCCGATGCCGAACGCGCGCGTGGCCGTCACCGCGACCATCAGGTACAGCACCGGCGGCATCTGCGAGGCCCGCGAGATCAGCCACCCGGACGTCGCCATCAGGCCGACCGCGCTGCCGAGCGCGAGCGCGCCGAGCAGCAGGGCGAGGGTGAGCCGGGAGCGGCGCGGCCTGGCGGCGGCGCGCAGCCGTGCGAGTACGTGCCGCCGGTCCACGGGAGCGTCGCCGCGCGCCTCCGCCGGGGCGGTCTCGACGGCATCGGTGAGGGCCTGCACGGACGGGCTCCCCTGTGCGGCGCCACGCGTCTGCGCCGGCACCGCGCCCGGTGCCTCGATCCGTACGACCCGGTCCGCCACGGCGAGCAGCGCGGGACGGTGCACGACGAGCAGCACGGTCCGCCCCACGGCGAGCCTGCGCACCGCGTCGACGATGCCGGCCTCGGTCTCCCCGTCGAGCGCGGCCGTGGGCTCGTCGAGCAGTACGACGGGCCGGTCCGCGAGGAACGCGCGCGCCAGCGCGAGCCGCTGCCGCTGCCCGGCCGAGAGCCCGGCGCCGTCCTCCCCGAGCACGCTCGCCATGCCCTCGGGCAGCGCCTCGACGAACTCCAGCGCCCCGGCCTCCCGCAGCGCGGCGAGCACCGCCGCGTCGTCCGACTCCGGCCGCGCGAGCCGCACGTTGTCCGCGATCGACCCGGCGTACAGCTGCGGTCGCTGCGGGACCCACGCCACGCGCGCGTGCCACGCCTCGCGCGAGATCTCGGCGAGGTCGACACCGCCGACGGAGATGCGCCCGCCGGAAGGGCGTACAAAGCCCAACAGGGCGCTGATCAGCGTCGACTTGCCCGCCCCGCTCGGCCCCACGAGCGCCACGGTCTCGTTTTCGGCGACATGGAAGGTGACATCGCAGACGGCGTCCGAAGAGCGCTCTACGTAGCGAACAGAAACGCCTTCAAACCCGATTCCGCCGGCGGAAGGGGCTTCCCGCGTGCCGGACTCCGGCAGCGGCGTCTCCAGGACCGCGAAGATCTCCTCCGCCGCGGCGAGCCCCTCGGCCGCCGCGTGATACTGCGCGCCCACCTGTCGCAGCGGCAGATACGCCTCGGGCGCGAGCACCAGGATGACGAGCCCGATGTACAGGTCCATCTCGCCGTGCACGAGCCGCATGCCGATGGTCACGGCGACGAGCGCGACCGACAGCGTGGCCAGCAGTTCCAGCGCGAACGAGGAGAGGAAGGCGATCCGCAGGGTGCGCATCGTCGCCCTGCGGTACTCACCGGTGATCTTGCGGATGGACTCGGCCTGCGCCTTGGCGCGACCGAACACCTTCAGCGTCGGCAGGCCCGCGACCACATCCAGGAAGTGTCCCGAAAGCCGGGACAGCAGCCGCCACTGGCGGTCCATCCGGGACTGGGTGGCCCAGCCGATGAGCATCATGAAGATCGGGATGAGGGGCAGCGTGCCGACGATGATCGCCGCCGACACCCAGTCCTCGGTGACGACGCGGACGAGCACCGCCACCGGGACCACCACCGCGAGCCCCAACTGCGGCAGATAGCGGGAGAAGTAGTCGTCGAGGGCGTCCACCCCGCGCGTCGCGAGCGCCACCAGGGACCCGGTGCGCTGACCGCTCAGCCACCCGGGACCGAGCTGCGCGGCCCGCTCCAGCAGCCGCCTGCGCAGCTCCGACTTGACCGCCGCGCTCGCCCGGTGCGCGGCCAGCTCGGTCAGCCAGGACACGAGCCCGCGCCCGGCCGCCACCGCCACCAACAGCAGCAGTGGCGAGCGCAGTTCGGCGACGTCGAGGCCGTGCTGGAACGCGCCCACCACGATCTCGGCGATGAGCATCGCCTGCGCGATGACCAGGCCCGCCCCGGCGGCGCCCAGGGCCACCACCGCGATCAGGAAGAGGCGCGAGGCCCGGCCGTACCGGAACAGACGCTGGTCGATCGGTTTCACGTGAAACACACCCTCACGTAGTGGCGGGAGCTCAGTGCGCCTCGGCCGGCATGTGGTTCGTGCCGAGCCGCTTGCGGAACACCCAGTAGGTCCAGCCCTGGTAGAGCAGGACCAGCGGCGTCATGATCCCGGCGACCCAGGTCATGACCTTCAGCGTGTACGCGCCCGAGGACGTGTTGTCGATCGTCAGGTTCCACGCCTCGTTGAGCGAGGACGGCATGACGTTCGGCACCAGGGCCAGGAAGATCGCCGCCACCACGGCCGCGATCGCGACCCCGTTGAAGGCGAACGCCCAGCCCTCGCGCCCCTTGGCGTTCATCGCGAGCGTCCCGAGCAGCCCGACGACCGCCACGGCGAACGCCACCGCGGTCCACGCCGTCCCGCTCTCGACCTGGATCCAGGCGAGGAAGCCGCCGCCCAGCAGCACGGTGGCCACACCCGCCTTCGTCGCGAGCTTCCGCGCCCGCACCCGGATGTCGCCCACCGTCTTCAGCGCGGTGAACACGGCCCCGTGCAGCGTGCACAGAGCGGTGAAGGCGAGCCCGCCGAGCAGTCCCCACCAGGTCAGCAGGTCGGCGGGCGAACCGGCGAAGTCCTGCTGGGAGTTGATCGGCACGCCGTGCACCATGTCGGCGAACATCACGCCCCACAGGAACGGCAGCAGCAGCGAGCTGACGAAGAGCACCAGCTCCCAGTTGCGCTGCCAGCTCTCCTCCGGCCGCTTGTGCCGGTATTCGAAGGACAGCACCCGCACGATCAGCAGCAGCAGCGCGATCACGAGCAGCAGGTAGAAGGCGCTGAAGAACGTCGCGTACCAGATGGGGAACGCGGCGAACATGGCGCCGGCGGCGGTCAGCAGCCAGACCTCGTTGCCGTCCCACACCGGGCCGATGATGTTGATCAGCACGCGCCGCTCGGTCCTGTCGCGCGCCAGCAGCCGCGTCAGGATGCCGACCCCGAAGTCAAAGCCTTCGAGGAAGAAGTAGCCGGTCCACAGAACGGCGATCAGAAGGAACCAGAAATCGTTGAGGCCCATGGCGCTTTCTCCTCTCAGTACGCGAAGGTCAGTGGCTTGTCGGCATCGTCGTCGTCATCGGAGTCGTCCCCCGAAGGACCACGCAGCTTCGGATCCTTGGTGGGCGGTTCCTCGTCCGTGTCCGGACCCTTGACGGCGTACTTCTTCATCAGCCGTACGTTGATCCAGAACAGCACCGCGTACAGCAGGGTCAGCGCGGTCAGCGAGATCGCCATCTCGGCCTGGCTGACACCGGGGGAGACCGAGTCGGCGGTCTTGAACAGTCCGAAGACGGCCCAGGGCTGGCGGCCCATCTCGGTGAAGATCCAGCCGATGGAGTTGGCGATGAAGGGGAAGATCAGCGAGGCCATGCCGACCCGCCAGCCCCACTTTGTGACGGTCGGGCCGAGTTCCTTCGTGTTGGTGAGCATCAGCTTGGGGATTTCGTCCTCACCCCTTCGATGCTCGGGCAACAGCCATCGCTTCTTCCGCGTCAGCCAGAACCCGGCGCCCGCGGCGACGGCAGCGGTGAGCCCGATGCCGATCATCAGGCGGAAGCCCCAGAAGGTGACGAAGATGTTGGGGATGTAGTCCTCGGGCTGGCCGCCGTACTTGTCGGCCTCGGCCTTGGCGGTCTCCTGGATGCCCGGGACGCAGCTGGTGAAGTTGCTGTCGGCCAGGAAGGACAGCAGGCCCGGAAGCTCTATCTCGACGGAGTTGTGGCCCTTGGTCACATCACCGACCGCGAAGATCGAGAAGGGCGCCGGGCATTCCGTGTCCCACAGGGCCTCGGCCGCCGCCATCTTCATCGGCTGCTGCTTGAACATCACCTTGGCCAGCTGGTCGCCGGAGAGGGCGACCAGGATGCCCGCGATCATCGTGGTGATCAGGCCGATCCGCAGCGAGCTGCGCAGCGTGATGGTGCGCTTGCGGTCGACCTGTTCGCCGGCGTCCTTCTGCTTCTTGATCTTCCAGAGCAGGAAGCTCGCGATGCCGATCATGAAGGCTCCGCCGGTCAGGAAGGCGGAGGAGATGGTGTGCGCGAACTGGACGACCGCGGTGTTCTGGAAGAGGACGTGCCCGATGTCGTTGAGCCGGGCCACCCCGGTCTTCTCGTCGATCTCGTAGCCGACCGGGTGCTGCATCCAGGAGTTGGCCGCCAGGATGAAGTAGGCCGAGGCCAGTGTGCCGATCGACACCATCCACATGCAGGCGCAGTGGATCTTCTTCGGCAGCTTGTCCCAACCGAAGATCCACAGGCCGATGAAGGTGGACTCGAAGAAGAAGGCGATCAGCGCCTCCATCGCGAGCGGCGCACCGAAGACGTCACCGACGAACTTCGAGTAGTCCGACCAGTTCATGCCGAACTGGAACTCCTGCACGAGACCGGTCGCCACCCCGATCGCGATATTGATCAGGAAAAGCTTCCCCCAGAACTTCGTGGCGTGGAAGTACTTCTCCTTGCCCGTGCGCACCCATGCCGTCTCCAGGCCCGCGGTGAGCGCGGCGAGGGAGATCGTCAGCGGGACGAACAGGAAGTGGTAGACGGTGGTGATGCCGAACTGCCATCGCGCCAGGGTCTCCGGCGCGAGGGCGACCGTTGTCGGGTCCACTGCGTCTTCTCCTTACATCGCCGTGGTCACAGCGGCAGTTTGCCCCTTTAATCCCACAAATCCCGGGAGGAACCGGGACACGCTTGTGAACGCGTTCACATTCACAAGCATTATGTCGTACTGATGGTCGGCATACGAAGGGGGGTCCCCCGTTAATCCGGGAGACCCCTGTCACTACGATGCACGCGCCAACGCGCGGCGCCCTACAGCTCCTTGCGGAACTCCTCGGCCGTCCGCAGGAAGATGTCGTTGGCCTCGGTCTCCGCGATCGTGGCCCGCACGCCCTCGCCCGCGAACGGCCGCACGACCACGCCCGCCTGCTCACAGGCCGCCGCGAAGTCCATCGTCTTCTCCCCCAGACGCAGCCACACGAAGTTGGCCTGCGTCTCGGGCACCGTCCAGCCCTGCGCCCGCAGCCCCTCGACGACCCGCGCGCGCTCGGCCACCAACGAACCGACCCGGCCGAGCAGCTCGTCCTCCGCGCGCAGCGAGGCGACCGCCGCGTCCTGCGCGAGCTGGCTCACGCCGAAGGGGACCGCCGTCTTGCGCAGCGCCGCGGCGACCGGCTCGTGCGCGATGGCGAAGCCCACGCGCAGGCCCGCGAGCCCGTACGCCTTCGAGAAGGTCCGCAGCACCGCCACGTTCGGCCGGTCCCGGTAGATCTCGACCCCGTCCGGCACCTCGGCGTCGCGGATGAACTCGCGGTACGCCTCGTCGAGGACCACCAGGACATCGGAGGGCACCCGGTCGAGGAACCGCTCGAGCTCGGCCCGGCGGATGGCGTTGCCCGTGGGGTTGTTGGGGTTGCAGACGAAGATGAGGCGCGTGCGGTCCGTGATCGCGTCGATCATGGCGTCGAGGTCGTGGTCCTCGTCCGGCGTGAGCGGCACCTGCACCGACTTCGCGCCGCTGATCTGCGTGATGATCGGGTACGCCTCGAAGGACCGCCAGGCGTAGATGACCTCGTCACCAGGGCCCGAGGTCGCCTGGAGCAGCTGCTGCGCGACGCCGACCGAGCCGGTCCCCGTGGCCAGATGGCTGACGGGCACACCGAAACGGTCGGCCAGCTCGTTCATCAGGCCGGTGCACGCCATGTCCGGGTAGCGGTTGAAGGTCCCGGCGGCCGCGATCGCCTGCTCCATCACGCCGGGCAGCGGAGGATAGGGATTCTCGTTGGAGGACAGCTTGTAGGCCACCGGCCCCCCGGCAGCGGCCGGCTTTCCGGGCTTGTAGGCAGGGATCCCCGCCAGCTCCGCACGCAGCTTGGGGTTGATCTCGCTCACCGCAGTCCTCCTTGTGGGCACCGTTCCAATACTGCTCACCTTAAGAGGATTCGCCGCGCGCCCCAATGGCCCGGGTCCGGCCCCCTCCGCAAGGCGTGCGGAGAGGGGGGAGCGCTCCTCGCCCTGGCGCGCGCCGGTGGCTCGCGCCGTGGCGCGCATCACCCGTGAAGGTGAGTTGAGACCTACTCGCAACATCGCCGACTTGGCAGGCCCATGCGCGACGACAAGCGATGTGCCATAGTCAAACCCTTCAATTCCCTTTTATTTAAAGGTTGATGATGGGCAATCACCTTGCAGAAACGTGCCTGTCAACGCCTGCATATGCTCCCCCACCATGCAGCCGAATGAGCCCTACTATCGGCTCGCCATGACAGCAGCAGGGAAGCACCAGGTGAGCCGGGCAGAGACAACCCGCAGGGGCACCCGGCCGAGCCGGGCAGGCATCAGAGACGTTGCCGCAGCCGCCGGGGTCTCGATCACGACTGTGTCCGATGCGCTCAACGGTAAGGGCCGGCTCCCGGACGCCACCCGACGCCACGTCCGCGAGGTCGCCGACCGGTTGGGCTATCGCCCCTCCGCGGCCGCTCGCACGCTCCGTACCGGGAAATCGGGCCTCATCGGCCTGACCGTGACGACGTACGGGGATGAACCTTTCACCTTCACAGAATTCGCGTACTTCGCGGAGATGGCCCGAGCCGCCACCTCCGCCGCGCTCGCCCGCGGGTACGCCCTCGTCATCCTGCCCGCCACCTCACGCCACGACGTGTGGTCGAACGTCGCGCTCGACGGCACCGTCGTCATCGACCCCTCCGACCATGATCCGGTCGTCACCGAGCTGGTCCGCCAGGGCCTGCCCGTCGTCTCCGACGGACGTCCCGCGGGCACCCTGCCCGTGACCGCCTGGGTCGACAACGACCACGAGGCCGCCGTGCTCGGCATCCTCGACCACCTCGCCGAGTCCGGCGCCCGCCGCATCGGCCTCCTCACCGGCACCACCACCGACACGTACACACACCTCTCCACCTCGGCGTATCTGCGCTGGTGCGAGCGGATCGGGCAGGAACCGGTCTACGAGTCGTACCCCGCGCACGACCCCTGCGCGGGGGCCGTCGCGGCCGACCGGCTGCTCGCCCGGCCCGACCGCCCCGACGCGGTCTACGGCCTCTTCGATCCCAACGGCACCGATCTGCTCGCCGCGGCACGCCGCTACGGGCTGCGCGTCCCGGACGACCTGCTGCTGGTCTGCTGCAGCGAGTCGAATGTCTACGCGAACACGGAACCGCCCATCACGACCCTCTCGCTCAAACCGCGGCGGATCGGAACATCCGTCGTGCAGCTCCTCATCGACGCCATCGAGGGCGTCGAGTCCGACCAGCCGGTCGAGCAGGTGATGCCGACCGATCTCATCGTGCGGACCTCGTCCCAGCGACGCCCGCACCGCACCACAGTCAGCCCTCCGCGCTCTCCGGGACAGAGCTGAACACCCCGCCCGCCCCCTCCATCGACCTCGTCATCGACTCCTCCGAAGAGAAAAGTCCACACCAATTCGGGAGAAATGCACGGTGATCAGCCGCCCGTCACCGATTCACCACCCCTGGTGCATCACACAGCGCGAGCCGCATTCCTATGATGGGCGCACGACACCGCGGGCCGCTGCGACCAGGCAGTCCGATACGGTGCACAGGCGGCGCAATGGTGGTGGAGGGGTCGATGACTCAGGGGGCCGGTCCGGGACCCGCAGCGGGCACGGATACGCTGCGCGACTTCCGTGTTCCCGCGTACGTCCATGACGTACCGGCGAACGTACAGCCGACGGACCCCGACGTCCCCGCGCCCGGCGCCGAGAATCCCGAGGCGTATCCCGAGGGCTACACGCCGACGGAGCGCGATCTGCCCGTCATCAACCGGGGCGACACCGTCCAGGTCGAGACGCCGCAGCCCGCGCCCACCGGGGACGAGGGCCTCGGCCCGCTGTACGTCGTCGGCGATGTGCACGGTTATCTCGACGAGCTGGTCGCCGCCCTCCACGAAAAGGGCCTGATCGACGCCGAGGGCAACTGGGCGGCGGGCACCGCGCGCCTCTGGTTCCTCGGCGACTTCACCGACCGCGGGCCCGACGGGATCGGCGTCATCGACCTCGTCATGCGGCTGTCCGCGGAGGCGGCGGCCGCCGGTGGCTACTGCAAGGCGCTCATGGGCAACCACGAGCTGCTGCTGCTCGGCGCGAAGCGGTTCGGCGACACGCCCGTGAACTCGGGGGCCGGCACCGCCACGTTCCAGGCGGCCTGGTTGCTCAACGGCGGGCAGAAGGCCGACATGGACCGCCTCCAGGACGTGCATCTGCAGTGGATGTCCCGGCTCGACGCGATCGAGATCGAGGACGACCACCTGCTCACGCACTCGGACACCACCGCGTATCTCGACTACGGCGACTCCATCGAGGCCGTCAACGACACGGTGCGCGAGACCCTCACGCGCAATGACGCGGACGAGTGCTGGGACCTGTTCCGCAAGTTCACCAAGCGGTTCGCGTTCAAGGACGAGGAATCGGGTCCCGGCGCCGCACGCCGGCTCCTCGACGCCTTTGGCGGCTCGCGCATCGTGCACGGCCACAGCCCGATCCCGTATCTGCTCGGCGAGGTCGGTGGCGAGGACGGGGACAGCGAGGACAGCAGGCCCCCCGTCGAAGGCCCGCATGTGTACGCGAATGGGCTGGCCATCGCCATGGACGGCGGCGTGACCATGGCCGGAAAGCTGCTCGTGCAGCAACTCCCCATGGATGTCTGAGACTTCACGGGGCACACGCGAAAGCGGAGGATCCGACCGGCCGCACGGCCAATTTCCGGAAACCCCCTGTCACCGCGTGCCGTGACAGCTCTACCATCGGCTTATCCGTAGCAGGCTCCCCTCCGTTTCTGCCCGACGGCTCGCACCCATGCGGGCCACCAAGCCCTACGGAGCATCGGGGGATGCACATGAACAGCGCTCCGCATTTGCTGAACGAGGACCGTCCCGAGTTCGAGCGGCTCCTCGATGACGCGCTGCGTACCGCACCGAATCGGCCTGAACTCGCCGCCGTGGGCCAGCGGCTCAACCCCGAACAGCTGCGCACGATGGCGCTCGGCGCCGCCGCGCTGATCAACACGGCGGCCGCCGACGAGTACCAGCGCTACGTCAAGGTCCGCGAGGAACTGCGCTCCACACCGCGGCTCCTGCGTCCGCTACGCGAAGGAGGCAGCTCCAGCGGGGAGAGCACGGGACCGGGCGTCGCCGCGGTCGCCGTCGTGCTCGCCCCGGTCCTTGCCGGGACCGCAGCCCTGATCTTCCTGATCGTCGGCTACGTCCTGAGCATGCTCAACCCGGTACCGGCCTTCGCCAGGACCCTGCGCACCTTCGGCTGGGTCTTCGGCGCGATCACCGCGGCGAGCATTCTCGTCGCGGCCGTCTGCCTGCTGCTCGCGGCGTTGCGCAATGGCTCGACGTCGCTCCAGGCGAGCACGCACGGCGAGGCCAGCGAGGAAATGAAGCAGGCCAGGGAAGCCTGGCGTGTCGCGCTCCTGGACCGGGGCATCCTGCCGTTCCTGCGGGACGCCCTGGCGGATCCCTCGGCGGGCGGCGGCCCGCATCGGGGGGGCCGCGGCGGCTCCGGCGGGCGCATGCCGCACCTCGGCTACAACAAGCCAGGGTTCAGCAGCCCCGACGGCGGCGGCACGGCAACGGGCCAGCGCGCCGGCTATTCGAGCCCGGACTTCTCCAGTCCGGACTTCGGCGGCCCGGACCACCAGCCGGACTGACCCTCCGGCGGCCACCGGGCCGTTCGACGACGAGGCCCCTCGCGAACGAGGGGCCCCACCGTCATGCACGCATGCCGTCAGTCGGCGATCGGCAGATACACGCGATTGCCGGCCTGCGCAAACTCCTTGGACTTCTGCTCCATGCCCTCCTCGATCTCCGAGGCCTCCGACAAAGCAGTGCCGTGTTCGCGCCGGATGTCCTGCGAGATCTTCATCGAGCAGAACTTCGGCCCGCACATCGAGCAGAAGTGCGCCGTCTTCGCGGGCTCCGCGGGCAGCGTCTCGTCATGGAACTCGCGTGCCGTGTCCGGGTCGAGGGCCAGGTTGAACTGGTCCTCCCAGCGGAACTCGAAGCGGGCGTCGGAGAGCGCGTCGTCCCATGCCTGGGCGTCCGGGTGCCCCTTGGCGAGGTCCGCCGCATGCGCCGCGATCTTGTACGTGATGACCCCGGTCTTCACGTCGTCGCGGTTGGGCAGGCCCAGGTGCTCCTTGGGCGTGACGTAGCAGAGCATCGCCGTGCCCCACCAGGCGATCATCGCGGCGCCGATCCCGGACGTGATGTGGTCGTACGCCGGGGCGACGTCGGTGGTCAGCGGGCCGAGCGTGTAGAACGGCGCCTCCTCGCAGATCTCCTGCTGGAGGTCGATGTTCTCCTTGATCTTGTGCATCGGGACGTGGCCCGGGCCCTCGATCATCGTCTGCACGTTGTGACGCTTGGCGATGGAGTTCAGCTCGCCGAGTGTCCTCAGCTCGGCGAACTGCGCCTCGTCGTTGGCATCCGCGATCGATCCGGGGCGCAGGCCGTCGCCGAGCGAGTACGTGACGTCGTAGGCCGCGAGGATCTCGCAGAGCTCCTCGAAGTTCTCGTAGAGGAAGCTCTCCTTGTGGTGCGCGAGGCACCAGGCGGCCATGATCGAGCCGCCGCGCGAGACGATGCCGGTCTTGCGGTCGGCGGTCAGCGGGACGAACGGGAGGCGAACGCCCGCGTGGACCGTCATGTAGTCCACGCCCTGCTCGGCCTGCTCGATGATGGTGTCCCGGTAGATCTCCCAGGACAGTTCCTCGGCCTTGCCGTCGACCTTTTCGAGGGCCTGGTAGAGCGGCACGGTGCCGATCGGCACGGGGGAGTTGCGCAGCAGCCACTCGCGCGTGGTGTGGATGTTGCGGCCGGTGGAGAGGTCCATGACCGTGTCGGCGCCCCACTTGGTCGCCCAGGTCATCTTGTCCACCTCCTCCTCGATGGAGCTCGTCACGGCCGAGTTGCCGATATTGGCGTTGACCTTCACCAGGAATCGCTTGCCGATGATCATCGGCTCGATCTCCGGGTGGTTGACGTTGGCGGGCAGCACGGCCCGGCCCGCCGCGATCTCCTCGCGCACGACCTCCGGCGCGACGTTCTCCCGGATGGCCACGTACTCCATCTCGGGGGTGATCTCCCCCCGGCGGGCGTACGCGAGTTGGGTCACGGCCCGCCCCTCGCGGCCGCGGCGCGGCTGACGCGGGCGGCCGGGGAAGACCGCGTCGAGGTTGCGCAGGCCGCCGCGCGGCGACGTGTGCTTGATGCCGTCGTCCTCGGGACGGACGGGGCGGCCCGCGTACTCCTCGGTGTCGCCGCGGCTGATGATCCAGTTCTCCCGCAGCGGAGCGAGGCCGCGGCGGACATCGGTGTCGACGGTCGGGTCGGTGTACGGACCTGAGGTGTCGTACAGCGTCACCGACTGCCCATTGGTGAGGTGCACTTGACGGACCGGCACCTGGAGGTCGGGGCGCGAGCCCCTGATGTACCCCTTGTGCCAGCCGATGGACTGGCCGGTCTCCTCGGTCGAGCTGGAGGCAGGCGTGTGTGCGTCCGTTGTGGTCATGAGACCTACTCCCTACGCCGGCATTACCCGGTAACAGGTTCAGCGGTCGACGCAGCGGTATTCGTCCCCTGGTCACGCCGTTCCACGCTGTTTCACGTGAAACGCGCTGGGACGAAGGTCAGCGCCCTCTCAGCCCGGTGCTCCGAGCTCCCGCGATGGCAAAAGCGCCTCCACGCTAACGTGACATACGCCGCGTTGAACAGAGGGCCCCCTCCGTTCTTGCGATGATCTGGCGGTGACCACCAGCCAACAGCCCCCAGCCCCGCCGTCCCACCCGCCGCACGGGCACTCCCACAGCCATGGCCCGGCGGCGCCCGTCTCGCGGCACCTGCGCAAAGTGATCGCGGCCGTTCTGATCCCGTTCGCGGTCGCGGTCGTCGTGGGTCTCGCGGTGCTCTGGCCGGGCGGCGCACCGCCGCACGAGCGCAGCGGGGTCGGCTTCGACCGGCAGACGCAGCAGGCCACGGTCACCCAGGTCGAGAAGGTCGACTGCTCGTCCGTGCACGCGCAGGGGCAGAGCCCCACCGGGGACCCCACGGCGCAGCAGGGCACCACCGGCGAGCAGAAGACCAGTGGCACCTGTGAGAACGCGACGATCCGGATCGACAGCGGCAAGGACAAGGGCCGTACGTTCACCGAGGTCGTCCAGCCGGACTCACCGCGGCAGTTGCACGAGGGCCAGAAGGTGATCGCCGCCTACGCGCCGGACGCGCCGAAGGAACTGCAGTACTCGGTCACCGATGTGAACCGCAAGCTTCCGATGGCCCTGCTGGCCGGGATCTTCGCCCTCGCCGTGGTCGTGGTGGGCCGGATGCGCGGCGTCATGGCACTGATCGCGCTCGCGATCAGCTTCCTGGTCCTGACGTTCTTCATCCTGCCCGCGATTCTGCAGGGGTCGAACCCTCTCGTCGTCGCGGTGATCGGGGCCAGCGCGATCATGCTCATCGCGCTCTACATGTGTCACGGCCTGACAGCCAGAACCTCCGTCGCCGTGCTCGGCACCCTCGTCTCGCTGCTGCTGATCGGCCTATTGGGCTCGCTGTTCATCGGCTGGGCGGCCCTGACGGGCAACACCGACGACAACACGGGGCTGATCCACGGCCTGTACCCGGACATCGACATGAGCGGTCTGCTGCTCGCCGGGGTCATCATCGGCTCGCTCGGCGTGCTCGACGATGTGACGGTCACCCAGACCTCCGCCGTGTGGGAGCTGCACGAGGCGAACCCGACGCTGGGCCGGCGCGCCCTGTACCGGGCGGCCATCCGCATCGGGCGCGACCACATCGCATCCGTCGTCAACACGCTCGTCCTGGCCTACGCGGGCGCCGCGCTGCCGCTGCTGCTGCTCTTCTCGATCGCGCAGAGCAGCGTCGCCGACGTGGCCAACAGCGAGCTGGTGGCCGAGGAGATCGTTCGGACGCTGGTCGGCTCGATCGGCCTCGTCGCCTCGGTGCCGGTGACCACCGCACTGGCCGCGCTCGTGGTCTCCGCCGACCGCCCGGAGAAGCAGGGGCCCGCGAAGGCCGCTCCCGCTCCTGGACGCGGTGGCGGAGGCCGGCGGCGCAAACGCTGAAAGGCGCGGAGCTGCTCGGGTGCACCGCGCTGCTGAAGCGTTACGTCTGGTCCGGTGTCGTACAAACCATCTGGTGTCGCCGTCTGCCGTCGTGCGAGCCGATGGGGAGTCAGCCCGCGCTCTGCTCCTCGGCGAGGATCCGGTCGAGGGCCTCGTCGAGGTCGGACTCGAAGTCCGCACCCGTTTCCTCCTGGCCGAGCGGGACGAGCTTGTCCGTCCGGTCGAGGAACGCGACGAGCGGTGCGACCCCGGCCCGGAACAGGGCCTGGTCCGCGCCGACCTGGAGCCTGATGTGCACCTCGCCCGGCATCTCGCCGACGGCGCCGCCCACCCGCTCCACCGGTGTGACCTGTACGTCTCCTTCACCACTGGCCCCGTTGACCCCGTCGACGAGGAGCTCCCGGCCGAACGCCCAGGTCACAGGCGCGTCTCCGGGAAGATGGAAGGTCAGCCGCACGGCATACGGATCGGTGGACTCGTACCTGAGCTCCACCGGAATGCGGAACGAGAGCTCCTCGGAAACGAGGAAGCTCATCATGACCTCTGCTTGAACTGCTTGTACCGACTCGCGCATCGCCTACCCCGTCAACTTGCCGTCGATTGGCCAGGAATTATCTCCCTGACACTGCTGGCATCTTGCTCAACGTACACACAGGATTACAAGGAGTGAGTTTTCAAATGCTGATAGAGAAGGCGAGTGTTCCTACCAGCCTGCCGATCTCGTGCTGCAACCGACGGGCTGTGGGCAGCAGTTTCTCCGCCTGATGGGAAGGGAGAGAAATGGCCAAAGTCGCCGCGGTCGACCCGATCGTCAGGGGGAACGCGGCGCAGGCGGTGCCCAGCGCGTACTCCTGGCGCTCGACGACCGGTTCCATGCGGCCCACCCGGCTCAGCTTCCGTAGCAGCGCGCGGTCGTCGCGCACCGAGTACGGAGTGATGGACTGCGCGGGATAGCGGTCGAGGTGATCCTTGCGGGCCGCCTCGTCGAGCTGGGAGAGCAGACACTGGCCGATGGCGTGGGCGTGGCCGGTCTCCCGGAAGTCGGCCCACTCCTCGACGGCCGGATTGCCGGGCGTGTCGGCGACGGCGACGAGCTCGATCTCGCCCTCGCGGTAGACCGCGAAATAGACCGGGACGCCGATGGTGTCGCGCCAGTGCCGCAGCGCGTCGGTGATCATGCTGCGACGATTCTGCTGCGCTCCGCTGCTGCTCAAACGCTCGGCGGCGTCACCGAAAACGAAGACGCCGTTCTCCCGGCGGAGATATCCCTCATGAGCCAGCGTGCGCAGGAGGTGGTACGCGGTGGGAAGGGCGAGGCCGGCTTCCCGCGCGAGCTGCTTGGCCGGCGCCCCGTCGTCATGAGAAGCGACCGCCTCGAGCAGTCGCATGGCTCGCTGCACGGAGCCGATGAGTGTCTGCGGGGCGGCGGGTGCGGTATCGACCGTGGCCAAGGTTCACTCCCGATGCGCGTGGGGGACCCCCGCGCACTCGAGGCTCGCAGGGGGCTAAAGCCATCGAATTCCGGACTCTAACCCTTGGCCACCGATTGGCGCCTGCCGCGCAAGGAAACTTCCCCCGGTCGTGCGAAAGGTCGCGCAACGCAACGACCGGGATCCGCACACGGGTGCGCCCGGCTTCACCAGTCGCGGCTCCGCGACGACGACGAACCGACCATGAACTTCCGCACTACGTAGATGAGTCCACCCACCAGTGCGGCGAACACGAGCACCTTGAACAGCAGGCCGATCACGAAGCCGACGACGCTGGCGATCAGACCGCCGAACACGACGATGGCGATGACCGGCACCGCGACCCACTTCACCCACCACGGCATGTCCGCGAATATCTCTCGCACTGCCATCGCTCCTTCGTTGTCCCTCGTTTACTCTTCTGGTCTTCTGCTTCGATGCTGGCACGTCAAAGGCCCGCGCGGGCCCTTCCGATCCCTTGTCCTCCCCTGACCCGACCCCTAGGGAACCCCGAGGCCGAGCCTCAGCCTTCCGGGGGCGAGAAGACGACGAGGACGCGCAGGTCCTCGCTGATGTGGTGGAACTTGTGCGCGACACCGGCCGGCACGTACACCACGCTGCCCCGGCCGACCTGGGTCGTCTCCATGCCGACCGTGATGGAAGCGCGGCCGCTCACCACGAGGTAGACCTCGTCCTGACTGTGCGGCTGCTGCGGGTCCTGCGTGCCCGCGTCGAGCGCGTACAGCCCGACCGACATGTTTCGCTCCCGCAGAAACTGCAGATACGCCCCGTCATTGGCGGCTCTCTCCGCCTCGAGCTCATCCAGCCGGAACGCCTTCATCCTTCTCGCCCACCCCTGTCACCAGTCATGTCTGCAACGATCAGACACATGAAGAATTTCCTAGTCAAGACGATCGCCAACGCGGGAGCCCTGGCCGTCGCGGTCTGGGTGCTCGACAAGATCACTCTCACCGGCGACAGCACCGGCAAAAAGGTCGGCACGCTGATCCTCGTCGCCCTCATCTTCGGCCTGGTCAACGTGATCGTGAAGCCGATCGTGAAACTCCTGACCTTCCCGCTGTTCATCCTCACGCTCGGCCTGATCACGCTGATCGTGAACGCCCTGATGCTGCTGCTGACCTCGTGGCTGGCCGACACCGTGGACCTGAGCTTCCACGTCGACGGCCTCTGGACCGCGATTCTCGGTGGCCTGATCGTGTCGGTCGTCTCCTGGGCGCTGAACGTCGTGCTGCCCGACGGCAAGGACTGAGAGCGGCCGAGGATGACCTACCGCGTCTGTTTCGTCTGCACGGGCAACATCTGCCGCTCGCCGATGGCCGAGCACGTCTTCCGCGCCCGCGTCGAGGAGGCGGGGCTCGGCGGCCTCGTCGAGATCGACAGCGCGGGCACCGACGGCTGGCACGAGGGCGACGGCGCCGACCCGCGCACCGTCCACGTCCTCACCGAGAACGGCTACACCGCCGAGCACACGGCCCGTCGGTTCCACGGCGACTGGTTCGCGCGCCTCGACCTGGTCGTCGCGCTCGACCACGGCCATCTGCGCACCCTGCGCCGCCTGGCGTCGACGCCGGAGGACGCCGAGAAGGTCCGCCTGCTGCGTTCCTACGACTCCGGGGCCGATCCCTCGGACCTGGACGTCCCCGATCCGTACTACGGCGATCCGGGCGGCTTCGAGGAGTGTCTGAAGCTGGTCGAGTCGGCCTCCGAGGGCCTCCTCGCAGCCGTACGCGAAGCGGTGGGAGGCCGGGTCGCATGACGGAGCCTTCGGCACAGGAGCCGGGAGACAGTACGCGGGCGGTCCGGGCCGGCCTTCCCGAACCGGTCAAGAACGAACCGACCCTGCCGGGTCCGGTGTTCGCCGCACATTTCCATCTGCCCGGCGATGTGTCGGGGCCCTATGCGTACGGCCGTGACGAGAACCCGACGTGGACGCATCTCGAGCACGCCATCACCGAGTTGGAGGCGCCCGGACGCTCCGGCGCGCAGACGCTGGCCTTCGCCTCCGGCATGGCCGCTATCTCCGCGGTCCTCTTCTCGCAGCTGCGCGCGGGCGACGCGGTGGTCCTGCCGGCCGACGGCTACCAGG
This sequence comes from Streptomyces sp. NPDC059897, assembly GCF_042730865.1. NCBI lineage: Bacteria > Bacillati > Actinomycetota > Actinomycetes > Kitasatosporales > Streptomycetaceae > Streptomyces > Streptomyces sp. NPDC059897. Next base: position 111,551 of record NZ_JBHWKQ010000009.1, read on the forward strand.
TCTTCCCGCTCGTCCGCGAGCAGCTCACGGCGTACGGGATCGAAGTGCGCACCGCGCCGACCGGCGGTGACGCGCAGCTCGACGTGCTCGACGGGGCGCGCCTGCTGTGGCTGGAGACGCCGTCCAACCCCGGCCTCGACGTCTGCGACATCCGGCGCCTCGCCGATGCCGCCCATGCGCGCGGGGCGCTCGTCGCCGTGGACAACACGCTCGCGACGCCGCTCGGGCAGCGCCCGCTGGAGCTCGGCGCCGACTTCTCGGTGGCCAGCGCCACCAAGCAGCTCACGGGCCACGGCGACCTCCTGCTCGGCTACGTCGCGTGCGCCGATGCCGAGTCGATCGCCTCGGTGAAGCGCTGGCGCAAGATCGTCGGGGCGATTCCGGGGCCGATGGAGGCCTGGCTCGCGCACCGGTCCCTCGCCACGCTCGAGCTGCGCGCCGAGCGGCAGAGCGCCAACGCGCTGGCCGTGGCGCACGCCCTGCTGGGGCGCGCGGACGTCTCCGGGGTGCGGCACCCCGGTCTGCCCGACGATCCGTCCCATGCCGTCGCCGCGGGGCAGATGCGGCGGTTCGGCTGCGTGGTCTCCTTCGAACTGCCCTCGCGCGCACGGGCCGAGCGGTTCCTGGACTCCCTGACACTGGTCGACGACGCGACGAGTTTCGGCGGCGTACGGTCCACCGCCGAGCGGCGCGGGCGCTGGGGTGGCGATGCCGTCGCCGAGGGCTTCGTCCGCTTCTCCGCAGGCGCCGAGAACACCGAGGACCTGGTGGCGGACGTGCTGCGGGCGCTGGACGAGGCCCTCGCCCGGTGACGTGGCCAGCAGGGCCCTAGTACCGCGCTACGCACAACGGACGGTCCGAGCCTCCCCCCTCGTGGCTCGGACCGTCCCGGCTCTCAACGCGCGAAGAACCGCGCGAACAAGGCTAGTTGACTCTGTGTCAGTGTCCAATCACGGTAGCGACAGAGACCTATCGACTTATTTATAGTTGGGCGCGGCCGGGGGTTGGGGAGGGAGGCGTGCCGCGATGGATCTCGCGTTGCTGCGCACCTTTGTGACGGTGCACCGCGCCGGTTCGTTCACGCGCGCTGCCGCTCTGCTCGGCCTGTCCCAGCCGGCGGTCACGTCCCAGATCCGCACGCTGGAGCGGCAGCTGGGCCGCCCGCTCTTCCTGCGCCAGGCGCGCGGTGTGACGGCCACGTCGATGGGCGACGAGCTGGCCCACAAGGCGGCCCCGCACCTCGACGCCCTCGTGGAGATAGCCGAGGCCGGGCTCGACGAGGAGTCCGCCGTGCGCACCCTGCACCTGGCGGGGCCTCCCGAGTTCACGGCGGAGCGTGCCCTGCCCGCGCTGACGGCCCTGACCCGGGACGACGGACAGAGCGTCGCGTTGCGGGCGAGCTTCGGCACGGCCGAGGAAACCCTGGAGGGGCTCGCCGCGGGACATCACGATCTGGCCATCGCGACGGCCCGTCCACGCGGCGCCCTGCTCACCGCGACTCCGCTCTGCGACGAGGAGCACGTGCTGGCCGCCGCACCCCGCCTGGCCGCCCGGATCGGCCGCGGCATGCTGTACCGCGACGCGGCGCCGTCCCTGGAGAAGTTCCCCGTGGTCGAGGTGCACGAGTCGTTGCCCCTGGTCAGCCGCTACTGGGCCGCGGTCTTCGATTCCCGGCCCGCTGTCTCCGGCACGGTCGTCGTGCCCGATCTGCGCGCGGTGCTCGCCTGCGTGATCGCGGGCGCCGGCCTCGCCGTCCTGCCGCGCTATCTCTGCCAGGAGAACCTGGAGCGCGGGGAGATCGTCGCCCTGCTCGACCCACCCGTACCACCGCTGCGCACGTACTTCCTCGTGGTGCGTACCGGCACACTGGCCATGCCGCACATCGCGCGGGCGCACGAGTGGCTTCTGCGCGCTGCCGTCGACTGGTCGTGAGCGGGGCTCCGAGCGATGCGCGATGTTTCACGTGGAACCAGCCGGGCCACATTTCTCCCATGACCGTCCGACCCGTGGTCAAGCGCACCGCACGCGCCGTCCTGCTGGATGGCGACAACCTGATCCTGATCAAGCGGACCAAGCCCGGCGTCGATCCGTACTGGGTGACTCCCGGTGGCGGGGTCGAGCCTGAGGACACGACCGTCGTGGACGCCCTCCACCGCGAGGTGCACGAGGAACTCGGCGCCAAGATCGTCGACGTGGTGCCCTGCTTCGTGGACACCGTCGAGCACATCGGCGAGGACGGCGGCGCGACCGGCGTGAAGGTCCAGCACTTCTTCGTCTGCCGGCTGGAGTCGATGGACACCGACCAGCGGCACGGGCCCGAGATCGAGGACCCGTGCGGCGGCTACGAGATCGTGCGGGTGCCGTTCACCCGCGTAGGTATCGCTTCGGTCCATCTGGTGCCGCTCTCGCTGCGTCACTACCTGGACGGCAACATCGAGGGCGTTCGGGCGATGCACGCGCCCGATCTGGGCTGACGCCGCGCGTCACCTGGCCGCGGCGGCGGTGCTCGGCGGCGGGGCTCAGTCCGCCGCCGCGACCAGGTCCTCGACCGAGTCGTGCCGGATGCGGCTGCCGGGGATACCGATGCGCCGCAGGGTGTCGATGCTGCTGCGGATCATCCCGGGGGGCCCGGAGAGATACGCGTCGTACTCGTTCCAGGGGCCGTACTCCCGTACCGCGTCCGGCAGCTGGAGATGGGCCTGCTGGTCGACGATGGGACGCACCGAGAGCCACGAGTGGCTCTGCGAGAGGCGCAGCATCGTGTCGATGTCGTACAGGTCGTGGTTGGTGCGGGCGCCGTAGAACACCTCGACGGAACGCTGCTGGCCGTGCTCTGCCACATCCTCGACAAGCGCCTTGATGGGCGCGATGCCCGTGCCGCCACCCAGACAGAGCAGCCCGCTGTCGGTGGTGTGGTCGACGGTCATGGAGCCGGCGGGCGGGCCGAGGCGCAGTACGTCGCCGGGGCGGGCCCGGTGCACCAGGGCGTTGGAGACCCAGCCCGCCGGGACGGCCTTCACGTGGAACGAGAGCAGCCCGTCCGAGCGGGGCGCGGACGCGAACGAGTAGTGCCGCCAGATCCGCGGCCACCAGGGCGTCTCCAGCGTCGTGTACTGACCGGCGAGGAACGGGTACGGCTGATCGGGCCGCACGGTCACCACGGCGACGTCGGGGGTGCGCAGGTCGTGCGAGACGACCTCGGCCATCCACCAGGCCGGTGCCTTCAGCTCGTCCTCGGCCGCCGCGTCGATCATGATCTGGGAGATCGTCGTGTACGTGCGGACCCAGGCGGCCTCGGTCTCCGCGTTCCACGTGGTCGTCGCGTACTGGGTGAGCGCGGCGATCAGGCACTCGCCGACGGCCGGGTAGTGGTCGGCCTGCGTGCCGTACTTGCGGTGACCGCGGCCCAGGTTCTTCAGGTACGCCACGAGGACGTCCTTGTTGTCGATGTGCTCGGCGGCGGTCAGCAGCGCCTTGAGGAGCCGGTCGCGCTGGGTGTCCATCGCCGCGGGGAAGAGCGGGCGCAGTTCGGGGTGGCGCACGAAGAGCAGCGCGTAGAAGTACGAGGTGACGCGGTCCGCGACGGGGCCGACCTCTTCCATGGTGCGGCGGACGAGGATCGCGTCGGGGGAGGCCTGCGCGGGTGCGGGGCGCGCGGGGGCCATGGGGCCCGGCGTCTCGGCGGCGCGCGGCGGAGCGGGCTGCTGCGTCTGCTGTTCGGACGGTGCCTGACGCGGCTCCGGTATTCGGTGCTCCTCCTGCCTCGCGTCCTGGCCTGAACCGGTGGTCGGCGGTTGCGGGGCCGGTGCCTTGCGCGGCGTGAACCAACCGCCCCCACCGTCCGAACCGTCAGAACCGGAACCGGCCGACGGCGTAGTGGTCGGAGCGTCCATGCTGTGCCTCGCCTCGAACATATTTCGGTCGGTCAACGTACTCCCGAGCTGTTCCGCGCCCGGAAACTGTGGGCTTTCCCCCGCGTGCCTCGGCAACAATGCAGTCCACATTGAACACTGCATTCCGGACGGCTACTGACAAGTAAGGCAAGAGTGTGACATTGTCCGCAGTCCCCTCACCGCAGCATGCCACCCGGTGTCATTGCCCAGAACGCAAAGCGGAAAGTGCAGGTCTTCGATCTCTCCGTCCCGTTAGGCTGCGTGGGCCTGCGCGCACCACGGGGTTCCCCTCGGCCTTCTTCGGCCACCCGGCACGATCCGGACCCGACGATACCGGCCGCCGCGAAGTCGACAACCCCCTACCGGCATAACTGCGGATTAAGCGAACCTCGGCCCACTTCGTAAATTCCTCAATTAGCGGTCTCGGCGCGCCAATTCACGCGTCGGACTCGGGCGGGCGCGGGCGAGCCGCCCCGGCGCCATGTTTCACGTGAAACTCCCGCGTGGCCGAAAGCACCGGGGCACTCTCCACAAAGCGGTGGACGCCACGGGGTGAAGTCCGACAGCCTGACCTGCGTGTCGACACCTTCCCTCTCCGGCCTGCCCATCCGTCGCCTCACCCCACGCGACGTCCTCGCGTGCGCCGACCTGTCCGAGGACCGGGGCTGGCCCCGCGAGGAACACAAGTGGCGGCTCCTGCTCTCCGCCGGTACCGGCTATGGCATCGACGACCCCGACGGGGGTCTCGTCAGCGCCTGCGTGGTGACCGAGTACGGCCCCCGGGAGCGACCCGAACTCGCCGCGATCGGCATGGTCCTGGTCGCCGAACGGCACGCACGGCAGGGCGTGGGCAGGCGCCTGATGCGCCATGTCGTCGAGCGGGCGGGCACGACCCCGATCACGCTCCATGCGACGCCGTACGGACGGCCGCTCTACGAGGAGTTGGGCTTCAAGGTCACGGGACGAGCCGAGATGGTGCGCGGCCGCTTCACCGCGGGCGGGCCCCTGCCCGATGTCACCACCCGCGCGGCCACGGCGGAGGACCTCCAGGCGATCCTCCGCCTGGACGCGGAGGTCTTCGGCCCGGACCGTACGCATGTGATCACGCGACTTCCGGCTTTCGCGGACCAGTTGCGGGTGGCTGTGGAGGGTGGAGAGGGCGGCACCGGTGGCGGGCTCATCGGCTTCGCGGCCGCCTGGCCCAACGAGGACACCCATGTCGTCGGCCCGCTCGTCGCTCGTGACACCGAGACGGCGCAGGCCCTCGTGGCCTCGCTCGCCGCGGGCACGGACCGGCCGCTGCGCACCGACATCGACGTACGCCATGAGGAGCTGCTGGCGTGGCTCAAGGGGCGCGGGCTCGAGTCCGTCGGCCTCAACTCGGTGATGAACTACGGGGCTTCGGATCTGCCGGGCGACTGGACGCGCCGTTTCGCACCGCTGACCGTGGCCGCGGGCTGAACACAGCTCCGCCCCAAGTTGCCGCTTGTCTGCGGCAACTTGGGGCGGATTCGGGAAGCGTTCCGCTGTTACGCGAGGGCCTCCACGGCCGCGGTGGCGAAGCCGTGGTCCTGCTCGGGGGCGCCGCCACCGACACCGATGGCGCCGATGAGTCGGCCGTCGCGGTGGACCGGGAGGCCGCCGGCGATGAACAGCAGCGGCCTGTCCAGCGCGGTGGGCAGCGTGTGGAAGGGCCCCTCGGGCTTGACCAGGTCGACGAGGTCGGCGGTGGGGGCGTTCAGCTGGAGCGCGGTGTACGCCTTGCGCGTGCTGGTCTCGCCGGAGATGAGGACGGCCCGGTCGTCGCGGCGGAAGGCCAGGAGGTGCCCGCCCGCGTCGAGGACGGTGACGCTGACGGTGACTCCGGCCGCCTCGGCCGCGAGTCGGGCGGCGGAGACCAGGGTCTCGGCGTCCTGCGTGCTGAGCGGGGTGACTGCGGTGGTGCTCATGAGGTGGTGCTCCTTGCGGGGTGATGCGGTGGGGCGGGGGCGTCGTCGGCCCCGTCGGCCGGGGATTGGGTTCAGTGGTGGGCCGGCTCGGTGCGCGGCTGCTCGGCGGCCGCGACGATCAGGCTCGGAGCGGACGAGCGGCGCTCGAGGGCCGCGGACAGCACGGCCAGGACGAGAGCGGCCGCCGCGAGCACGGCGCCGACCCAGTTCGGAGAGGTGTAGCCGAGGCCCGCGGCGATCACCATGCCGCCGAGCCAGGCGGAGAGGGCGTTGCCGAGGTTGAAGGCACCGATGTTGACGGCCGAGGCGAGCGTCGGGGCGCCGGACGCCTGGTCGAGGACGCGCTTTTGCAGCGGAGGCACGGTCGCGAAGCCGAACGCGCCGATCAGCACGATGGAGATCGCGGACAGCACCTGGTTGTGCGCGGTGACCGTGAACAGGGCGAGCACGAGGGCAAGCGCCCCCAGCGACACGTACAGCATGGGCATCAGGGCACGGTCGGCGAACTTTCCACCGATGAGGTTGCCGGCCACCATGCCCAGGCCGAAGAGGACCATGAGCCAGGTGACGGAGCCGTCCGCGAAGCCGGCGACGTGCGTCATCATCGGCGCGATGTAGGTGATGGCCGCGAAGACGCCGCCGAAGCCGAGCACGGTCATCGCCATGGCGAGCACGACCTGCACGTTCTTGAAGGCGGCCACCTCGTCACGGAGCCGTACGCCCTCCGGCTTGGGCAGGTCGGGTACGAGCTTGGCGATACCGACGAGGCCGATGACGCCGAGCGCGGCGACGACCGTGAAGGTGACACGCCAGCCGGCGGTCTGGCCGATGAACGTGCCGAGGGGGACACCGACGACGTTGGCGACCGTCAGGCCCGTGAACATCATGGCGATCGCTCCGGCCTTCTTCTGCGGTGCCACCAGCTCGGCCGCGACGACCGAGCCGATGCCGAAGAACGCGCCATGGGCGAGCGAGGCGACCACACGGCCGGTCAGCATGACGGCGAAGACGGGTGCGACGGCGGAGAGCAGGTTGCCGACGATGAAGAAGCCGAGGAGCAGCATCAGCATCCGCTTGCGCGGGATGCGCTGGCCCAGGGCGGTCATCAGCGGGGCACCGAACATGACGCCGAGTGCATAACCGGTAACCAGGTATCCGGCCGTCGGGATGGAGACGCCGAAGTCACCCGCGACCTCTGGGAGCAACCCCATGATCACGAATTCCGTGGTCCCGATCCCGAAGGCCCCGATCGCGAGGGCGAGAAGCGCGAGAGGCATTGAAGGGGTCCCTTCCAGACTGTTGCGGGTGCGCTTTACGAGACCTAACAATAATTGCAGACGCTGGTTAATTGCAAACGCGGGCAACCCCCACGCATCGACTACCCTGGAAGCGAGCCGCTCCGAGACGGAGGAACCACGTAGCCATGACCGCCACAGATCCCGCACTGACCGCCCTCTCTCAGGGCTGGTGCGCACTCTCCCTGCTGCACGGGAAGATCGAGTCCCACATCGAGCGCGCGCTGCAGACCGGGCACGGGCTGAGCGTGCGCGAGTACTCGCTTCTCGACGTCCTCAGCCGTCAGCACGACGGGGAGGGCGGGCACCTGCAGATGAAGCAGGTGGCCGATGCCGTCGTCCTGAGCCAGAGCGCGACCACGCGCCTGGTCACCCGGCTCGAGGAGCGCGGCCTGCTGCTGCGCTACCTGTGCCCGACCGACCGACGGGGCATCTACACGAACGTCTCCGACGCCGGTTTCCAGCTCCTCGAAGAGGCCCGCCCCACGAACTCCGCGGCACTGCGGGAAGCTCTCGACGCCGCGGCCGAGAACCCTGAGCTCGCCCCTCTGGTCAAGGCGGTCGAAGGGCTCCACGTCGCCGTCTGACCGCCGAACACAGGCGGCGGGAGGCCCACATAGGCTGCGACCCATGGGAGATCTTGAGATCAGGCCGGCCGCGGCCGAGGACATTCCGGAGATCGTCGCCATGCTGGCGGACGACCCGCTGGGCGCCCAGCGGGAGTCACCGGAGGACCTCACGCCGTACCTCGCCGCGCACGCACGACTGACGGCCGATGCGAATCAGCACCTGGTGGTCGCCGTGCGCGGGGGCAGCGTCGTCGGCACGCTGCAGCTCAGCATCATTCCCGGGCTCTCCCGCAAGGGCTCCACCCGCTCGATCATCGAGGCCGTCCGCATCCACGCCGAGGAGCGTGGCAGCGGCCTCGGTACGCAGCTCATCGAGTGGGCCGTCGCAGAATCCCGGCGCCAGGGCTGCCAGTTGGTGCAGCTGACCTCCGATGCCACGCGCACCGACGCCCACCGCTTCTACGAGCGACTCGGGTTCGTGGGCTCACACCTGGGCTTCAAGCTGCAGCTGTGACCGGGAAGCCCATCGGTGCCCAGGAAGCTCATCGGTGATCGGGAAGCCCATCGGTCGGCTGTTTCACGTGAAACAGCCGACCGGCCTCGCCGCGCATCACCGCGGAACGCCCCGCCACCCCTCCGGGTCCACCCCGCCAGGAACCGGCCCGTCCGCCGGGTACGGCTCCCTCGTGAAGACGAAGGAGCCGAGGTCGAGGTGGCTCACCGACCCATCGTCCCGCCGGACGGCCCGGAGCAACTCCCCCGCGTAGTAGCCGTCGAGCCCGGTCCAGGTGCCGTCGCCGTTCGCCCGGAACCTGGAGCGTCGTCCGCCCTCGGCCGCCGGCCCCAGCTCCACCCCGCCGTCGGCCGCCAGGCGCAGGACCACGGCCTGCGTCCCCCAGTACCAGGGCCCCACCAGCTCCAGTTCGGATGCGTTCACTTCGGGAAGCGGCCGCCACGGCTCGGGCAGCCTCGGTTCGGCTTCCGCGACGGTCGCCAGCAGCTCGGCGGCCAGCGTCGCCACAGGAACCCCTGAAGTGCAGTTGGCGAGGGCGACCGCGACAAGCCCCTCCTCCTCGCACAGCCACAGCCCCGCCACGAATCCCGGCAGCGAGCCGGTGTGTCCGGCCAAGGTGAGGCCGCCGCCCCTCACCACCTGCACACCGAGCCCGTACGACGCCTCCCAGCTGCCCGGCAGTGTCGGCGCGGCGGGGGTCCGCATCTCCCGGACCGAGTCCGCACTCAGTACCCGGTCGTCCCCAGCGGCGAGGAAGGACGCGAAGACGGCCAAGTCCCTTGTCGTGGACCACAGTTGACCGGCGGGAGCCATCAGGCCCAGATCCTCGCTCGGCTCCGGAAGCAGCACATCCGCGTACGGGTGCACGGCCCAGCCCCCGGCATGCGGTTGCTGTGGCTGCACGCTGGTGCGGCTCAGCCCCAGCGGTTCGAGGATCTCGTCGCGCAGCGCCTTCTCCCAGGACACCCCGCGCACCGCCTCGACCAGGGCACCCAGGAGCGTATAGCCGGGGTTGGAGTAGTGGTGGCGACGGCCGACGGGGTGCCGGAAGGGCTGTTCGCCGAGGACGTCCGCGAGGGTCGGACGCAGGCTCGCGGGGCTCCGCTCCCACCATTCCCCCGGCGTCTCGGCCGCCAACCCACCGGTGTGGGCGAGCAGTTCGGCGATGGTGACAGCACCGACACCGCTGTCGGGCAGGTGCTTCTCCAGCGGGTCCGCCAGATCGAGCAGCCCTTCGTCACGCAGCCGCAGCACCAGCACGGCCGTGAACGTCTTGGTGATCGAACCGATCCGGTACTGCACATGCTCGTCCGGCCCGTGGCCGTCCACCGAGGTACGCGACCCGGTCCACACCAGCTCACCGTCCCGCGCCACCGCGGCCACGAGCGACGGCGCCCGCCCCTCGCTCTGGGCAACGGCGATGCGGTGCAGGAGGGCGCGACGCGTGGTGGGCAACAACTCTTCCGGGGATGTCGTCATGAGCCCAGTCCACCCCGGCCACCGACCGGCGTCGAGCGGTTTTCACCCGAGGCTGATCTTCACGCGGCGGCCGCCTCCGGTCAGGTCTGGGCCATGTCCACGAAGCGCGAGTAGTGGCCCTGGAAGGCGACGGTGATCGTGGCCGTCGGGCCGTTACGGTGCTTGCCGACGATGATGTCCGCCTCGCCCGCGCGCGGCGACTCCTTCTCGTACGCGTCCTCACGGTGCAGAAGGATGACCATGTCGGCGTCCTGCTCGATGGAACCGGACTCACGCAGGTCGGACACCTGCGGCTTCTTGTCCGTGCGCTGCTCGGGGCCACGGTTCAGCTGGGAGAGCGCGATCACCGGCAGCTCCAGCTCCTTGGCCAGCAGCTTCAGGTTTCGGGACATGTCCGAGACCTCCTGCTGACGGCTCTCGGAACGCTTCGAGCCACCGGCCTGCATCAGCTGCAGATAGTCGATGATCACGAGCTTGATGTCGTTGCGCTGCTTGAGCCGGCGGCACTTCGCGCGGATCTCCATCATCGACAGGTTCGGCGAGTCGTCGATGTACAGCGGCGCGGCCGAGACCTCGGGCATCCGGCGCGCGAGCCGCGTCCAGTCCTCGTCCGTCATCGTGCCGGAGCGCATGTGGTGCAGGGCCACACGCGCCTCGGCCGACAGCAGACGCATCGCGATCTCGTTGCGCCCCATTTCGAGGGAGAAGATGACGCTGGGCAGGTTGTTCTTGATCGACGCGGCGCGCGCGAAGTCCAGCGCGAGCGTGGACTTACCCATGGCGGGACGGGCCGCGATGACGATCATCTGGCCCGGGTGCAGACCGTTGGTGAGCGAGTCGAAGTCGGTGAAGCCGGTCGGCACACCGGTCATCTCTCCGCTGCGCGAACCGATCGCCTCGATCTCGTCGAGCGCGCCCTCCATGATGTCGCCGAGCGGGAGGTAGTCCTCGCTGGTGCGCTGCTCGGTGACCGCGTAGACCTCGGCCTGCGCCTTGTTGACGATCTCGTCGACGTCGTCGTCGCCCGCGTATCCCATCTGCGTGATCCGCGTGCCGGCCTCGACGAGGCGGCGGAGTACGGCGCGCTCGTGGACGATCTCCGCGTAGTACTCGGCGTTCGCCGCCGTCGGGACCGTCTGCACGAGGGTGTGCAGATACGATGCGCCACCGACCTTGTTGATCTCGCCGCGCTTGGTCAGTTCCGCGGCGATGGTGATCGGGTCGGCGGGCTCGCCCTTGGCGTAGACGTCGAGGATCGCCTGAAAGATCGTTTCGTGGGCCGGCTTGTAGAAGTCGGCGCCCTTGATGACCTCCACGACATCGGCGATGGCGTCCTTCGACAGGAGCATGCCGCCGAGCACGGACTGCTCGGCATCAAGGTCCTGCGGCGGAACGCGCTCGAACGTGGCAGGTCCCTCGTCCCAGCCGCCGCCCTCGCTCCCGCGCTCGTGCTGGTCACCCTGGCCTCGGCCACCGCCGCGGAACGGTCGGGAAGCGGGCAGGCGATCGCTGGGACCGTCATCGGCCCAGGGGTCGTCCAAAGGCTCGGAGATACTCACCGGGCCGCCTCCTCCCGTCCGCCGAGCGGACCTCGCCGTACCCCTCATTCCTACGGCACGACACTGACAAATAAGAGGCCCAACTCCGCTTCGGACGCGTCGGTTTTGTGAGGTTTCCGAGCTCGCGGGACACGGTGGGCGCCGCACCACGGTAGGCCGGTGGGCACCGTCAGCCAATCTGGTTATCCACAGGCGGTGTGGATGACGGGCCCCTCGCTGTGGAGAACTCGGCAAAACCTGTGCACGACACGGTGGACAGGGCTGTGAACAAGCCCTCAGGCTATTCCATACACACCGTCTGACCTGCAGTTTTCCCATCCACTGGCTGTGCAGAAGAAAAACTTCCCCAGTCGGCCCAAGATCTCCGCCAACCCCGCCGCGCGACACGCGGAAGACCTCCACAAGTAAGGGTCACTCTCGCGTTGCATCTCTTACCTGTGGAAGATTAGATTGGTGCCATGACACAGGCTCCCGCGACACCCAAGGCCGCCCGACGCCGGCACGACCGAGAGATCATCGCCCTCGCCGTTCCGGCCTTCGGCGCACTCGTCGCTGAGCCGCTTTTCCTCATGGCCGACAGCGCCATCGTCGGCCATCTCGGCACCTCGCAACTGGCCGGCCTCGCCGTCGCCGCGGCCCTGCTGCAGACCGCGGTCAGCATCTTCGTCTTCCTCGCCTACGCGACCACCGCGGCGGTGGCCCGCCGCGTCGGCTCCGGCGATCTGAAGTCCGCCATCCAGCAGGGCATGGACGGCATCTGGCTCGCCCTGTTCCTCGGGGTCGTCGTCGTGGCGGTCACCCTGCCCACGGCCCCGGCGCTGGTCGAACTCTTCGGCGCCTCCGACACCGCGACGCCCTACGCGATCACGTACCTGCGCATTTCCTCGCTCGGCATCCCCCCGATGCTCATCGTCCTCGCCGCCACCGGTGTGCTGCGTGGACTGCAGAACACCAAGACCCCGCTCTACGTGGCGGTCGCCGGCTTCATCGCCAACGCCGGCCTGAACGCCGGGCTTGTCTACGGCGCCGGCCTGGGCATCGCCGGTTCCGCCTGGGGCACCGTCATCGCGCAGGTCGGCATGGCGGTCGTCTATCTCGTCGTCGTGGTCCGCGGCGCCCGCCGCCATGGCGCTTCCCTGCGTCCGGACGCGGCCGGCATCAGGGCCTGCGCCCAGGCGGGCGCGCCGCTTCTCGTCCGTACGATCTCGCTCCGGGCGATCCTGATGATCGCGACGGCCGTGGCGGCACGGCTCGGCGATGCCGATGTGGCCGCGCACCAGATCATCCTGTCCCTGTGGAGCCTGACCGCCTTCGCCCTCGACGCCATCGCCATCGCCGGTCAGGCGATCATCGGCCGTTACCTCGGCGCGGACGACGCTGCGGGCGCGCGTGCCGTCTGCCGTCGGATGGTGGAGTGGGGGATCGCCGCGGGAGTCGTCCTCGGAGTACTGATCGTCGCTACCAGGCCGCTGTTCGTCCCGCTGTTCACGAGCGATCAGCTCGTCCAGGACGTCGCCCTGCCCGCTCTCATCGTCGTGGCCCTGTCCCAGCCCGTTTGCGGGATCGTCTACGTCCTGGACGGTGTCCTCATGGGCGCCGGCGACGGACCGTATCTGGCCTGGGCCATGCTGGTCACGCTCGCCGTCTTCACGCCTGTGGCACTGCTGGTCCCCGTCCTCGGCGGCAGCCTCACCGCGGTCTGGGGCGCGATGGCGCTGATGATGACGGTGCGCATGGTCACGCTCTGGATCCGCTACCGCTCGGGACGCTGGGCCGTGACGGGCGCGACGCGCTGACCCGTAGACCCGTAGCGCCTCGTCCGTAGCGCCTCGTTTCACGTGAAACCGGCACCTGCGCGGGTTCGTCGTTTCACGTGAAACGACGACGGCAAGCGTGTGGGGCCGCACCCCGAAGGGTGCGGCCCCACACGTGCTTCAGCACTGCTCAGAGCAGAGCTCAGGCAGAGACGACCTCGATGTTGACCTTGGCGGCAACCTCGGGGTGCAGACGCACGGAGGCCTCGTGGCCACCGAGCGACTTGATCGGCGAGCCCAGCTCGACGCGGCGCTTGTCGACCTTCGGGCCACCGGCAGCCTCGATCGCCGAAGCGATGTCGGCCGGGGTGACGGAACCGAAGAGACGACCGGCGTCGCCGGAGCGGACGGCCAGACGGACCGCGGTGCCCTCGAGCTTGGCCTTGATCTCGTTGGCCTGCTCGATGGTGGCGATCTCGTGGATCTTGCGGGCGCGGCGGATCTGCGCCACGTCCTGCTCGCCACCCTTGGTCCAGCGGATCGCGAACTTCCGCGGGATCAGGTAGTTACGGGCGTACCCGTCCTTGACGTCGACGACCTCGCCGGCGGTGCCGAGGCCAGAGACCTCGTGGGTCAGGATGATCTTCATGTTTCGGTCACCCTTTCCTTATCGCGCGGTGGACGTGTAGGGCAGCAGCGCCATCTCACGGCTGTTCTTCACGGCCGTGGCGACGTCACGCTGGTGCTGCGTGCAGTTGCCGGTCACGCGGCGGGCACGGATCTTGCCGCGGTCGGAAATGAACTTCCGCAGCATGTTCGTGTCCTTGTAGTCCACGTACGTGACCTTGTCCTTGCAGAAAGCGCAGACCTTCTTCTTAGGCTTGCGCACAGGCGGCTTCGCCATGGTGTTTCTCCTGTGTGATCAAGAAGTGTGGGGTGCGAGCCCAGCCCCGAAAGGGGAGTGATCCCTAGAAGGGGGGCTCGTCCGAGTAGCCGCCGCCGGAGCCGCCGGAGCTTCCGCCCCAGCCGCCACCGCCGCCGCCCTGCTGGCCGCCACCGGCCGGCGCGCCGGTCGCCCAGGGGTCGTTGGCCGGGGCTCCGCCCTGGCCACCTCCCTGACCGCCCTGCTGGCCGCCGGGGCCGCCGCCCCAGCCGCCACCGCCGCCGCCCTGCTGGCCGCCGCCGAAGCCGCCGCCGCCACCCTGACCACCACGTCCGGGGGTCTTGGTGACCTTGGCGGTGGCGTAGCGCAGCGAGGGGCCGATCTCGTCGACCTCGAGCTCCACGACCGTCCGCTTCTCGCCCTGCTGGGTCTCGTACGAACGCTGCCGCAGACGCCCCTGAGCGACGACGCGCATACCGCGCGTCAGCGACTCGGCGACGTTCTCCGCGGCCTGACGCCAGATCGACGCGCGGAGGAACAGCGCATCGCCGTCCTTCCACTCATTGGTCTGACGGTCGAACGTCCGGGGCGTCGACGCGATCGTGAAGTTCGCGACGGCCGCGCCGGACGGGGTGAAGCGCAGCTCGGGGTCGTCGGTCAGGTTTCCGACGACGGTGATAACGGTCTCGCCTGCCATGGGGGAACCTCTCGGCGGGTTTGCTGCTGGCTGCTTGCTGCTACTCGAATCCCGAGTGCCGCTGAACTAGGAAGTTCAGTGGGTCTCGGGACGGAGGACCTTGGTCCGGAGGACCGACTCGTTCAGGTTCATCTGGCGGTCGAGCTCCTTGACGACCGCAGGCTCGGCCTGCAGGTCGATGACCGAGTAGATGCCCTCGGGCTTCTTCTTGATCTCGTACGAGAGCCGACGACGGCCCCAGGTGTCGACCTTCTCCACCTTGCCGTTGCCCTCACGGACAACAGACATGAAGTTCTCGATCAGGGGGGCGACAGCGCGCTCCTCCAGATCGGGGTCGAGGATGACCATCACCTCGTAGTGACGCATGTGGAACCCACCTCCTTTGGACTCAGCGGCCACGGTCGTTCCGTGGCAGGAGGGTTGTTATGCGTGAGCAACGGTATCGGCCACCACTGACAATCGGGTCCCGCCGAGCGGATCCGCGCTGGTCAGTGGAGTGAGCCCCTGGTCGGGGGCGTGAACAGACACCGGTGCAGACCGTACAGACTACCCGCACCTCTGCTTCCGGTTGAAATCCGGCAGCCCAGGGCCGCAATCTGTACACATCGGGTGTGTACGGCGCTACGATGCGCCGCTTCCGCAGGAGGTGCCCCATGGCACAAGTAATGCGTCCCCACAGCACCACTTCCTCCTCCCTTTTCGCCACGGACGGCAAGCCCCACCCGCTGCCGGACACCCTGCTCGGGGTGACCGTGGTGCTGGGAGCGATCGCGATCATCTCCTCGCTCTGGACCGGGCTCCATCTGCTCAGCTCCTGGGCCGGGCTCGTCGGCATCCTGACCGGGGCCTACGGCCAGTTCGTGTCCGAGACGACCCGGGAACGATTCGGGCTGATCCTGGGCCTGGGGGCCTCCGCCATCGGCTTCTTCATCGGCATGGCCCACGGAGGACTCTTCGGCGGGGTCATCGGCTGAGGCGGGCCGCCTCGAAGGCCCCCGCGGGGCCGCCTTCACCACCGACCTCCCATACGGCCGGTCGGGGCGCTCACAGGGCGCAGTAGGCTTCGGCGCGAGAGCCGGAGCCCCTGTACCCATGGGGACACACCAGCCCGAGGAGCGCCCCGAATGAGCCTGACCCTGAGGACCATCAGCCGCGAGCAGCATCTGGCGTACATCCAGAGCCTGCCGTCGGCCAGCCACATGCAGGTCCCCGCATGGGCAGACGTGAAGGCGGAGTGGAACTCCGAGCACCTGGGCTGGTTCGACGAGCGCACCGGCGAAATGGTCGGTGCGGGTCTGGTGCTGTACCGCCAGCTCCCCAAGATCAAGCGCTACCTCGCCTACCTGCCCGAGGGCCCGGTCATCAATTGGTACGCCCCGAACCTCGAAGAGTGGCTGCGCCCGATGCTCGCGCATCTGAAGCAGCAG
Organism: Streptomyces sp. NPDC059897; assembly: GCF_042730865.1. Taxonomy (NCBI): domain Bacteria; kingdom Bacillati; phylum Actinomycetota; class Actinomycetes; order Kitasatosporales; family Streptomycetaceae; genus Streptomyces; species Streptomyces sp. NPDC059897. Next base: position 127,570 of record NZ_JBHWKQ010000009.1, read on the forward strand.
GGCGCCTTCTCCGTGAAGATGGGCCCGCCGGTCATCATTCGCCGCTGGGACGCGCCCTCCATCAAGAAGGGCATCCAGGACGCCGATGTGAAGCGCCTGCGCGACATCGAGGCGGACCACATCGAGCCGCGCGCCTTTGAAGTCGCCGACAAGCTCCGCCGCATGGGCTGGCAGCAGGGCGAGGACGGCGGCGCGGGCTTCGGCGACGTACAGCCGCGCTATGTCTTCCAGGTGCCGCTCGCGAACCGCTCCCTGGAAGAGGTCCACAAGCAGTTCAACCAGCTGTGGCGGCGCAACATCAAGAAGGCCGAGAAGGCCGGCGTCGAGGTCGTCCAGGGCGGCTACCAGGACCTCGCCGAGTGGCAGCGCCTGTACGAGATCACGGCCGTGCGCGACCACTTCCGGCCGCGCCCGCTGTCGTACTTCCAGCGCATGTGGACGGCCCTCAACACCGAGGACCCCAACCGGATGCGGCTCTACTTCGCGCGGCACAACGGCGTGAACCTCGCGGCGGCCACGATGCTCGTCGTCGGCGGGCACGTCTGGTACTCCTACGGCGCCTCCGACAACATCGGCCGCGAGGTCCGCCCGTCCAACGCCATGCAGTGGCGGATGCTGCGCGACGCCTACGCGCTCGGCGCCACCGTCTACGACCTGCGCGGCATCTCCGACTCGCTGGACGAGACCGATCACCTCTTCGGCCTGATCCAGTTCAAGGTCGGCACCGGCGGCCAGGCCGCCGAATACCTGGGCGAGTGGGACTTCCCGCTCAACAAGCTGCTGCACAAGGCGCTCGACATCTACATGTCGCGGCGCTGAGCACCCGGCACAATTCACGTAGCTACGTACTCCCCACGGAAAGGTTCCGGGACCGGCCATGGCGCTCACGCTCTACGTCGACACCGCGCGCTGGCGGGCACACCACAAGCAGGTGCTCGAGCAGTTCCCGGGTCTCGTCCCCGTCTGCAAGGGCAACGGTTATGGCTTCGGCCATGAGCGGCTCGCGGAGGAGGCGACCCGCTTCGGCACCGACGTCCTCGCCGTCGGGACCACGTACGAGGCAGCCCGGATCAAGGACTGGTTCAGCGGCGACCTGCTGGTCCTGACGCCGTTCCGGCGCGGCGAGGAGCCGGTGCCGCTGCCCGACCGCGTCATCCGCTCGGTCTCCTCCGTGGACGGGGTGCACGGCCTCGTCGGCGCCCGCGTCGTCATCGAGGTCATGTCCTCGATGAAGCGGCACGGCGTCACCGAGCAGGACCTGCCGCAGCTCGCGCACGCCATACAGGACGTACGCCTCGAGGGCTTCGCGATCCACCTGCCGCTCGACCGCACCGACGGCACGGACGCCGTCGAGGAGGTCATCGGCTGGATGGACCGGCTGCGCGCGGCACGGCTTCCGCTGCACACCATGTTCGTCAGCCACCTGAAGGCCGATGAACTGGCGCGTCTGCAGCAGCAGTTCCCGCAGACCCGTTTCCGTGCGCGCATCGGTACGCGGCTGTGGCTGGGCGACCACGAGGCGACCGAGTACCGCGGCGCCGTCCTGGACGTCACGCGCGTGGCCAAGGGCGACCGGTTCGGCTACCGCCAGCAGAAGGCGCCCTCCGACGGCTGGCTGGTGGTCGTGGCGGGCGGTACGTCGCACGGTGTGGGCCTGGAGGCCCCGAAGGCCGTGCACGGCGTCATGCCGCGCGCCAAGGGCGTCGCACGGGCCGGCCTGGCGACGGTGAACAGGAACCTGGCGCCGTTCGTCTGGGCGGGCAAGCAGCGCTGGTTCGCCGAGCCGCCGCACATGCAGGTGTCGATCCTGTTCGTGCCGTCCGACGCCCCCGAGCCGCAGGTCGGCGAGGAGCTGGTGGCGCATCTCCGGCACACCACCACGCAGTTCGACCGGATCGTGGATCGCTGAGCCAGTCGCTTCGCGGCTCCGCAGGACATACGAAAGCGGGTCGGGCCCATGAGGGGCCCGACCCGCTTTTCGCTGCCTTCAACGAGCTCGTTCGCTCAAAGTGAACTCTCCGGTGCCCTGCCCCAGTCGACCGCCGGCGGCCCCTCCGTGGCGTGTGCGGCGTGCCGGTGTCGCCGAGGGCGAGCCGCCTGTCCCAGTACGAAGGCGTCCTTGGCGCCGTCCAGGACGCCGCCCGTGGGGTCGTCCTCGCCGGAGCGGCGCACGACGTCCCGATCGGGCAGCCAGATGTCCCGCACGATGACCGCGCAGAGGTAGAGCGTGCCCAGCAGGTGTGCCGCGACGACCAGTTGGTATCCGTCCTCGGGCAGACCCTGGTGCTTGTCCCCGCTCGTCGTGTACGCGAGGTACAGCCAGATCCCCAGGAAGTACGCGACCTCGCACGCCTGCCAGATCAGGAAGTCCCGCCACTTGGGGCGCGCGAGCGCGGCGAGCGGGATCAGCCACAGGACGTACTGCGGCGAGTAGACCTTGTTGGTGAGGATGAAGGCCGCGACCACCAGGAACGCGAGCTGCGAGAAGCGCGGCCGACGCGGTGCGGTGAGCGTCAGCGCGGCGACACCCAGGCAGGCGAGGATCATCAGCGTCGTGGCCAGGGTGTTGACGACATTGGTGTCGAGCGGCGTGTCCCGGTGCTGGGAGATGATCAGCCAGAAGGACCCGAAGTCGACTCCGCGCTCCTGGCTGAACGTATAGAACTTCGACCAGCCCTCGGGCGCCAGCATCATCACCGGCAGGTTCACGGCCAGCCAGGCGGCAACGGCGCCCAGGGCCGCCCTGCCGAACTCCCGCCACCTGCCGGCCCGCCAGCACAACACGAAGAGCGGCCCGAGCAGCAGCACCGGATACAGCTTGGCGGCCGTCGCGAGCCCGAGCAGCACACCGAACGCGAAGGCCCTGCCCCGCGACCACATCAGCATGGCGGCCGCCGTGAGCGCCACCGCGAAGAGGTCCCAGTTGATGGTGGCGGTCAGCGCGAAGGCGGGTGCCAGAGCAACGAGCAGGGCGTCCCAGGGGCGCCTGCGGTGGGTGCGGGTGACGCACACGGCGATCACTGCCGCGCAGATCATCAGCATCCCGGCGTTGACCATCCAGTACACCTGCTCCTGGTGCTGGATGGAGCCGCTGCCGGGCGTCAGCCACGCGGCGACCTCCATGAACACGCCGGTGAGCACCGGGTATTCGAGGTAGTCCATGTCGCCGGAGAGCTTGTCGAAGTACGGCACGAGGCCGTCGGCGAAGCCGCGTCCCTGGTAGAGGTGCGGGATGTCCGAGTAGCAGGCGTGTGTGTACTGGGAGCTGGCGCCGTAGAACCAGGCGCCGTCGTAGCAGGGGAACTTCTGGACCATGCCGAGCGCGAACATGCCGAGCATGACGAGTGCGATCACCCGCGCCGGTGTCCACCGGGAGACCCCGAGCAGGGCCCGCCGTCCGATGGGCCCGCCGATCAACTCGGATCCGGCGGCCGCGACCTCGTCCTCTCTGGTCGGCCGTACCTGCTCAGGTTCCGGCTGCTGCGGATTCGTGCTCGTCGTCTCTGCACTGGGCATGCGGCACATCCTGCCGTACGAGCCTGAGAACGGGGCGAGGGCCGCCACACCCGATGGGTGTGACGGCCCTCGACTGCCGTGGAACACACAGCGTTTCACGTGAAACACGGTGCGTTGTGGCCAGGTCGGCTACTTGTCCGGGCCTCCGAAGAGGCCGCCTCCGTTGCCATTGCCCGGGCCTCCGGAATCGTCGGTACTCCCGTCGGTCGGTGTCGACGTCACACCGCCGTCGGTCGCGCCTCCGGTGTCCGTGCCCCCGGGGTCTCCCTCGTTTTCGTTCTTGCAGGCCCAGTCCCAGTCGCTGCACGTCTCCGTGGGCGACGGCGACGGCGACGAGCTCTCGCTGGTCGACGGGGACGGCGAGGCGGTCTCCGACGGAGTCACCGTGGCCGACGGGGTCGGTGTGGGGCTCGGGGTCGCGCCCACGAGCTCTCCGATGGGCTCCGGCGTCGGGAACGGCTCGTTCGGCTGGCCCTTCATGGCCTGCGCCATGTAGTCGTGCCAGATCTCGGACGGGAACGACGCACCGTGGATCTTCTCCTGACCACCGGTGCCGTACATCTCCAGGAACTTGCGGTTCTGGGACTTCTCGTTGTCGTCCATCCGGTACATCGTGATCGCGGTGGACAGCTGCTTGGTGTAGCCCACGAACCAGGCCGACTTGTTGCCGTCGGTGGTACCGGTCTTGCCGGCCACGTCGCGGCCCGGCAGCCGTGCCGCCGTACCCGTGCCCTTTTCGACGACGGTCTTGAGGACGTCGGTCACGTTGTCGGCGACCTTCGTGTCAAAGGCGCGCTTCGGCTTGGCCTCGTGCCGGTAGACGTTCTCGCCCTCACGGTCGACGGACGTCACCGAGTACGGGTCGTTCTGCTGGCCACTGGTCGCGAACGTGCCGTAGGCGCCCGCCATGCGGATCGCGCTCGGGTCGGACGTACCGAGGGAGAACGAGGGGTAGTTGGAGTCGGCGAAGCTGTCGTCCAGGATGCCGGCCCGCTTCGCGGCGCCCCGCACCTTGTCCAGACCCACATCCATGCCCAGCTGCACATAGGCCGAGTTCACGGACTCACGCATGGCCTCGCGCAGATCAATCTGGTAGCTGGGCCGGTTGTACGACTGCTTACCGTCGTTGGTCTGGTTCCACTGCTTGCCCTTCTCGTTCGTCCAGATGTCCCCCTTCCAGTCCTTGATCTTGAGCCCGTTCTTGCCGCTGTACAGGCTCTTGGGGGAGACGATCGTGCGCTGGCTCGCGTCCTGGACCTCGGGCCCCTCCGGGTCCCTGACTCCGTCCTTGAAGGCAGCCGCGAGAACGAAGGGCTTGAAGGTCGAACCGACCTGGGCGCCGGTGACATCGGCGTTGTTGGTGAAGTGCTTGGTGGCGTCCTCACCGCCGTAGATGGCCTCGATCGCACCGGTCTTCGGGCTGACGGAGGCACCACCGAACTGGACGTGCCGGTCCACGTACTTCCCGTTGACCTTGCGGTTCTTCTCGAGGTTCTCCTTGCGGACCTTCTTCACGGCGTCCTCGAGCTTCTTCACCTTGTTCTTGTTGAACGTGGTGTGGATCTCGTAGCCGCCCTTCTGCAGGTCGTCCTCGGTGATCTCGCCGTTGCTGTTCTTGACGGCGTTCGACTTGGCGAGGTCGACGAGATAGCCGGTCTGGCCGCCCAGCTGCGCGTTGGAGCGCGGGCTCTGCAGCTTGGGGAAGGTCTTGTACTCGGCCCGCTGGCTCCGGCTCAGCCGCCCGTCCTTCATCTCCTCGTCGAGGATCCACGACCAGCGCTTCGTGGCGCGCTCGCGGTTCTTCTCCGGCGTCGCGTTGACCGGGTCGATACCGGGCGAGCCCGCCGGGTCGTAGTACGTGGAACCCTTCAGCACGGACGCGAGGAACGCGGTCTGGCTCGCGTTGAGCTTCGTGGCGTCCTCGTCGAAGTAGGCGCGCGCCGCGGCCTGGATCCCGTACGCGCCACGTCCGTAGTACGCCGAGTTCAGGTAGCCGGCCATGACGTCGTCCTTCTCGACGGTCCGGCCGACCTTTATGGAGACGAACAGCTCCTTGAGCTTTCGGGCCACCGTCTGCGACTGGTCGTCCAGCATCGCGTTCTTCACGTACTGCTGGGTGATGGTCGAGCCGCCCTGGGTCTCGCCGCCCTTGGCCATGTTGAACACGGCGCGGGCGATACCCATCGGGTCGACGCCCTTGTCCGTCTCGAACGTCTTGTTCTCCGCCGACATGACGGCGTAGCGCATGGACTTCGGGATGTCCTCGTACTTGATGATCTGCCGGTTGGTCTCGCCACCGGTGGCGACCATCTGCGATCCGTCGGACCAGTAGTAGACGTTGTTCTGCGCCGTCGCCGTCTTGGCCGGGTCGGGCACGCCCACCAGCGCGTACGCGATGCCGGCGGCGACCATCATGCTGCCGAACAGGCCGACGCACATGCCGGTCACCAGGCGCCAGGACGGCACCCAGCGGCGCCAGCCGTACTTGTGCGCACGCGGGTAGTCGACGAACCTCTTCTTCTCCGGGCCGCCGTGTCCCGCGGCGTACGCGCCGCCGGCGGCGGCACCGGCGGCAGCACCGCGGCGGCCGCCGCCGGCACCCTCGGCCGACCTGCGCCGGCCGCCGCGCTGGGCGGCCCTACGGGCTTCGGCTCGGCCTCCCCACGGGCGGTCCTCCTCCGGACTCCCGGACGGGCCCGTTGAACTCGGGTGGTCATAGGAAGCGGAGGGTGAGGCGGAACCTCCACGCGGAGCCGCACGGCGGCCCGATGGTGCTCCGGATGCTCCGCGACGGGCCGCGGCGCGCCCACCGCCCTGCGGCTGCGGCGGTTTGCGACGGTGCTCGCTCATCGAACGACTACTCCTCGGGCAGGCGCGAGGTCGCGCGCCTGGAAACGGCGTCGGGTTTCCGGTCCCCCCGGAGTACGGATGCGCCCCTCTCGGCACTCACCCGCACTACACCGGGGACGACGACGCTCACAGGCGTCACTTGGTTCCCGGTGGTCTGCATGGCGGACAGACTACGCACCGTCAAAACCCTCCTAGGGCCGAACTTCACCCCAAATCAGGCAACTCGATTCCTACGAATCGGTGATGTGACGCCGTTCACCGTGATCGCACTTGCCGCAGCCGAAGAGCAGTTCTATCGTCGTGATGTATCGAGTCGATACATCAGCTCGGCATAAAGAGTCGATCCAAGGGACCGCGGCAGAGGGGAGGCGACGATGAGTCGACGCTCAGGCATCCTCGAGTTCGCCGTACTCGGCCTGCTCCGCGAGTCCCCGATGCACGGCTACGAGCTGCGCAAGCGACTCAACACTTCACTCGGAATCTTCCGAGCCTTCAGCTACGGGACGCTGTACCCCTGCCTCAAGACGCTGGTCGCCAACGGCTGGTTGATCGAGGAATCGGGCTCAGGCCCCGACGAGACCCCCGCGGCTCCACTCGCAGGGCGTCGCGCCAAGATCGTCTATCGATTGACGGCGGAAGGTAAGGAGCACTTCGAGGACCTGCTCTCGCAGACCGGCCCCGATGCATACGAGGACGAGCACTTCGCCGCGCGCTTCGCCTTCTTCGGGCAGACGTCGCGGGACGTGCGCATGCGCGTCCTCGAGGGCCGTCGCAGCCGTCTGGAGGAGCGCCTCGAGAAGATGCGCATCTCCTTCGCCCGCACCCGCGAGCGCTTGGACGACTACACGCTCGAGCTGCAGCGGCACGGCATGGAGTCCGTGGAGCGCGAAGTGCGCTGGCTGAACGAGCTCATCGAGAGCGAGCGCGCGGGCCGCGACCAACGAGGCTCCGGCCCGGGGGACGCGGCTCAGCAGGACACATCTGGAGAGACGGGCGGCCTGCCCCGGCACCGGGACAGTACCCGGCCGGATCCGTCCGACGACACCGCCACGTGAAGTCCGGTCAGGACTTCACCGAGTACACACAGGGAGCAACCGGAATGGGTTCGGTTCGCGTAGCCATCGTCGGCGTGGGCAACTGCGCCGCCTCGCTGGTGCAGGGCGTCGAGTTCTACAAGGACGCCGACCCGGAGACCAAGGTCCCGGGCCTGATGCACGTACAGTTCGGCGACTACCACGTCGGTGACGTCGAGTTCGTCGCCGCGTTCGACGTCGACGCGAAGAAGGTCGGCCTGGACCTCGCGGACGCCATCGGCGCCTCCGAGAACAACACCATCAAGATCGCCGACGTGCCGAACAAGGGCGTCGAGGTCCAGCGCGGCCACACGCTCGACGGCCTGGGCCGCTACTACCGCGAGACCATCGAGGAGTCCCCCGAGGCCCCGGTCGACGTCGTCCAGGTCCTCAAGGACAAGCAGGTTGACGTCCTCGTCTGCTACCTGCCCGTCGGCTCCGACGACGCGGCGAAGTTCTACGCCCAGTGCGCCATCGACGCCAAGGTCGCGTTCGTCAACGCCCTCCCGGTCTTCATCGCCGGCACCAAGGAGTGGGCGGACAAGTTCACCGAGGCCGGCGTCCCGATCGTCGGCGACGACATCAAGTCGCAGGTCGGCGCGACCATCACGCACCGCGTGATGGCGAAGCTCTTCGAAGACCGCGGTGTCCGCCTCGAGCGCACGATGCAGCTCAACGTCGGCGGCAACATGGACTTCAAGAACATGCTGGAGCGCGACCGCCTCGAGTCGAAGAAGATCTCGAAGACGCAGGCCGTCACCTCGCAGATCCGCGACCGTGAGCTGGGCGAGAACAACGTCCACATCGGCCCGTCCGACTACGTCGCGTGGCTCGACGACCGCAAGTGGGCGTACGTCCGCCTCGAGGGTCGTGCCTTCGGCGAGGTCCCGCTGAACCTGGAGTACAAGCTCGAGGTCTGGGACTCCCCGAACTCCGCGGGCGTCATCATCGACGCCCTGCGCGCCGCGAAGATCGCCAAGGACCGCGGCATCGGCGGCCCGATCCTCTCCGCGTCCTCGTACTTCATGAAGTCCCCGCCGGTGCAGTACTTCGACGACGAGGCCTACGACAACGTCGAGAAGTTCATCAAGGGTGAGGTCGAGCGCTGACCTCGTCCTGAAGGACGGTCCGGGTGTTTCACGTGAAACACCCACCCTCTGAAGGCTGTTGAGGCCCCCGGTTCGCACACGTTGTGCGGCCGGGGGCCCGCCTCATATGTGAGGCTGTGCCCCATGGCTGTCGTCCGCGACCTGCGCGTACTCCTGCGCCTGCAAGATTTTCGGCGTCTGTTGACGTTGCGGCTGCTCTCCCAGGGCGCGGACGGCGTGTACCAGGTGGCCCTCGCCACCTACGTGGTGTTCTCGCCGGAGAAACAGACAACGCCCACCGCGATCGCGTCGGCCATGGCCGTACTGCTGCTCCCGTACTCCCTCGTGGGCCCGTTCGCAGGCGTCCTCCTCGACCGTTGGCGACGCCGGCAGGTCTTCCTCTACGGCAACCTGCTGCGGGTGCTGCTCGCCTCCGTGACGGCCGCCCTCATGCTGAGCCACGCCCCGGACTGGCTCTTCTACGCGTCCGCGCTGTGCGTCACCGCGGTCAACCGCTTTGTCCTGTCCGGGCTTTCGGCCGCACTGCCCCGCGTCGTGGACTCCGAGCGCCTCGTCATGGCCAACTCCCTCTCACCGACCGCGGGGACCCTCGCGGCAACCCTGGGCGGAGGACTCGCCTTTGGCGTACGGCTGATCGCCGACGACTCCGATGCCGCGGTCGTGCTCATCGGCGCGTTGCTGTACCTGTGCGCCGCACTCGCTTCCCTGCGCATGGACGCCCAGCTCCTCGGCCCGGATCCGGAGTTGATCCAGCCGCGCCTGGGGGCGGCGGTGACCGGCACCGCCCGGGACCTCGCCGCAGGCGTCCGGCACCTTGCCTCGCGGCCACCCGCCGCACGCGCTCTCGCCGCGATGACGGTGATGCGGTTCTGCTACGGCGCCCTGCTCGTCATGGTGCTCATGCTGTGCCGATACGCGTGGTCCTCCACGGAGTCCGAGGGCCTGGCCCTGCTCGGCCTCGCCATGGGTGTCTCGGGCGCCGGCTTCTTCGTCGCGGCGGCCATCACTCCCGCGGCCGTGGGGCGGCTCGGCGCGGCCGGGTGGATCGTCCTCTGCGCCGGCGCCGCATCCGTACTGGAACTCGCCCTGGGGCTCACCTTCGAACCCGCGCCGATCGTGGTGGCCGCGTTCGTCCTCGGCCTGACCACACAAGGCGCGAAGATCGCCACCGACACGGTCGTACAGTCCTCCATCGACGACGGCTTCCGCGGCCGGGTCTTCTCCGTCTACGACGTGCTGGTCAACGTCTCCTTCGTCGGCGCGGCCGGCGTCGCGGCGCTGATGCTGCCGCCGGACGGTCGCTCGGTCGCCCTCGTGATCCTGGTGTCGGTCCTCTACGGAGCGACCGCTCTGGCGCTGTTCGGGCGGCGGCGTTTCACGTGAAACAGCGTCCCCAGATATGCGTCGGGCTCTGTTTCACGTGAAACAGGGCCCGACGCGTCCCGCACGTCTCAGACCTGAGAGCGGTCCGCCCACCACTCCTTGAGTGCCGACACTGCCGCGTCGTCATCCATCGGCCCGTTCTCGAGGCGCAGCTCTAGCAGGAACTTGTACGCCTGCCCGATCACCGGGCCCGGGCTGACGCCCAGGATCTCCATGATCTGGTTTCCGTCAAGATCTGGCCGGATCGAGTCCAGCTCCTCCTGCTCCTGGAGCCGCTCGATGCGCTCCTCGAGGCCGTCGTACGCGCGCGAAAGCGCGTTGGCCTTCCGCTTGTTGCGCGTCGTGCAGTCGGAACGGGTCAGCTTGTGCAGGCGACCGAGGAGCGGTCCCGCGTCCCGTACATAACGACGTACGGCGGAATCCGTCCACTCGCCGGTGCCGTAGCCGTGGAAGCGCAGGTGCAGCTCGACGAGGCGCGAGACGTCCTTCACCAGGTCGTTGGAGTACTTGAGCGCGGTCATGCGCTTCTTCGTCATCTTGGCGCCGACCACCTCGTGGTGGTGGAAGGAGACGCGGCCGTCCTTCTCGAAGCGGCGCGTGCGCGGCTTCCCGATGTCGTGGAGCAGCGCGGCGAGGCGCAGCGTCAGATCGGGTCCTTCGGTCTCCAACGCCATCGCCTGCTCGAGCACGATCAGCGTGTGGTCGTAGACGTCCTTGTGCCTGTGGTGCTCATCACGCTCGAGGCGCAGGGCCGGCAGCTCGGGCAGTACGGAATCGGCCAGGCCGGTCTCGACGAGCAGCATCAGGCCCTTGCGCGGGTGCGCGGAGAGGATCAGCTTGTTGAGCTCGTCACGTACTCGCTCCGCGGAGACGATCTCGATGCGGCCGGCCATGGCCTTCATGGCGGCGACGACCTCAGGGGCGACCTCGAAGTCGAGCTGAGCGGCGAAGCGGGCGGCCCGCATCATCCGCAGCGGGTCGTCGGAGAAGGAGTCCTCGGGAGTGCCGGGCGTGCGCAGCATCCGCTCGGACAGATCGCTGATGCCGCCGTACGGATCGATGAACTCCTTCTCGGGGAGCGCCACGGCCATCGCGTTGACGGTGAAGTCCCGGCGGACCAGGTCCTCTTCGATGGAGTCGCCGTACGACACCTCGGGCTTGCGCGAGGTGCGGTCGTACGCCTCCGAGCGGTAGGTCGTGATCTCGACCTGAAAGCGATGATCAGCGTCTCCGACGCGGGCGTCCTTCTGGCAACCGACGGTGCCGAACGCGATCCCGACCTCCCACACCGCATCGGCCCACGGGCGGACGATCTTCAGTACGTCCTCGGGACGGGCGTCAGTAGTGAAGTCCAGGTCGTTGCCGAGCCGGCCGAGCAGTGCGTCCCGCACCGAACCACCGACCAGGGCGAGGGAGAACCCGGCCTCCCGGAACCGGCGGGCGAGATCGTCTGCGACAGGCGAGACCCGCAGCAGCTCACTGACCGCGCGCTGCTGTACCTGGCTCAGGGTGCTGGGGTTGTCTTCATTGGCGTTCGGCACAACAGGACAGGGTACGTGGCCCGGGCGGCCCGGGCCGAACCGTTTGCCGGGCCCGCAACAGGAGCACACTGGCGGCCCCCTACTCTTGCCCCCACGATCAAGCCGGGCAGACCGTGGCACTCAGCCACAGCGCTCCTCGTTACCATGCGTGGACACATCTGCGACCACCGACGACGACGAGGGACGGACGACCACGTGGCCGAGGCGGCAGACTTCCCAACGGTGAGTCCCTCACCTGCACGGCGACTGCTGCGGCGCACCGGGGCCCTACTCGCGGCTGCGCCGCTCCTGGCGTCGCTGCCGCTGCTGCCTGCCGCGACCCCGGCCGGTGCCGCCACCCCGGCGACCGCCGCAGCGAGCGCGACAGGGACCAGCACGGTCGACGTGTCCGTGAACTCCCTGACACCCAGCGCGCCGACGGACGGCGACACCGTCACGGTCAGCGGCTCAGTGACGAACAAGGGCAAGCGGACGGTCACCGGCGCCCACGTGGGCCTGCGGGTCGGTACGTCCTACAGCGGCCGTACGGCCGTCGACGAGGCCGCGAAGAACGGCACGGGCGGCGCCGCGGACGGCAGCGAGGTCTCCCGCAAGTACGGCAAGAAGTTCGGCAAGCTGGCGCCCGGCGTCGCGCAGGACTTCACGCTGTCCGTCCCGGTCAAGGCGCTGCACCTCGGCTCCGACGGCGTCTACCAGCTCAGCGTCGCGCTGATGGGACAGACCGCCGCGCAGCCGTACCAGCAGACGCTCGGCATCCAGCGGACCTTCCTGCCCTGGCAGCCGAGCGGTGCCGACACGAGCACGAGGACGACGGCCCTGTGGCCGCTGATCTCCGATTCGCATCTCACCGCCGAGACGGGCGCGAACGAGCAGCAGACGCCGGTCTTCGACGACAACGAGCTGTCGAAGCAGATCAGCCCGGGCGGCCGCCTCCAGCAGATGCTGGCCCTCGGCAGCGAACTCGACGTGACCTGGGTGATCGACCCGGACCTGCTGGCGTCGGTCGACGCCATGACGGAGCCGTACAAGGTCAAGGGACCCGACGGAAAGCTCAGGGCGGGCAGGAACCAGGCGCACGCCAAGCAGTGGCTGAGCGACCTGGAGACGGCGGTGCAGGGCCAGAAGGTGGTCACGCTCCCGTTCGCCGACCCGGACCTGGCGTCGCTCGCACACACGGGCACGAAGGTCACCGGCTCCCTCGGCCACCTCAAGGACGCCACGGACGCCGCCACGCTGACCGTGCAGACGATCCTGCACACCAAGCCGGACACGTCGTACGCATGGCCCGCGGAAGGCGCCGTCGACCCGGACATCGTCAAGGTCGCCACGTCCGCAGGCGCCGACAAGATCATCGCGCGCAGCGACCACTTCCCTGAGACCTCAGGACTGGCGTACACGCCGTCCGCCGCCCGCCCGATCGGCGGCGGCGCCTCGGCCGTGGTCGCCGACGGCCGCCTGTCGACCGCTTTCCAGGGCGACATGACGGGCGCCGAGAGCTCCACGCTCGCCGTGCAGAAGTTCCTCGCGCACTCCCTGATGCTGAACAAGCAGACGGACAAGCAGCGCAGCGTCGTCGTGGCCCCGCAGCGCATGCCCACCGCGAGCCAGGCCCAGAGCATGGCCAAGGCGCTGCACGCGCTGCAGGACGGCAACTGGTCGCAGCCCCAGACCTTGTCGGCCGCGGCGAAGGCGAAGCCCGACCCTGCCGCCACCACGCGTGTCCCGCACGCGTACCCCTCGTCGCTGCGCAAGCAGGAGCTGCCGCGGTCGGCCTTCGAGCAGATCCAGGCGACCCAGCGCGACCTCGAGAACTTCAAGGTCGTCCTCACCGACCAGTCCCGCGTGGTGACACCGTTCGGCCGCGCGATGGACCGGGAGATGTCCACGTCGTGGCGTGCGGAGTCGGGCACTTCGGAGAAGTTCCGCGACGGCGTCTCCTCCTATCTGTCGGGCCTCACCGAACAGGTGGCGCTGATCGACAAGTCCGAGGTGAAGCTCTCCGGGCGCAGCGCGACGATCCCGGTGTCGGTGCAGAACAACCTGTGGCAGGACGTCGACCATCTGACGCTGCGCCTCACCTCGGGCAACGGCACACGTCTCAAGATCGGCGGCGCCACCTCCCAGGACCAGGAAGTGAAGATCGCCAGCGGGCACAGCCAGGCCGTGAAGTTCACGACCACGGCCAAGGCGACGGGCCCGATCACGGTGCACGCCCAGCTGTACACGCAGGACGGTGCGCCCTATGGCGAACCGCTCGCCTTCAAGGTCGACGTCACCGAAGTCACCCCGACAGTGATGCTCGTCATCGCCGGCGGTGTCCTGCTGCTCGTCCTGGCCGGGTACCGGATGTACCAGCAGCGCAAGCGCGCCGTCGCCGCGCAGCCCGACGAGGACGCTCCCGAGGGCAATTCCACGGCCGACTCCACGGCCGCGGACGACGAGGAGGGCGACCAGCCGGACGGCGACTCGACCGCCCCCGCCCGGGCAGACGTTCCGCAGCAGCCGAGTGACCCGACGCCTGACACCGCTTCGGAAAGCACGGACCCGTCGGGCACGGGTGAGAGAGTGGACCGTTGAGCGATGTCGGGGCCGCTGGGCCGGGGACGATGAGGTGGGGTAACCATGAACGCGCCGTACGACGGTGAGCGTGGCCACGGCTCGGGCGGCTCTGCCTCGGGCGATGGTCGGCCGTACGCCGGTTCACCGCAGCCCGAGGGGCAGGTGCCGCCGCCGCAGCCTGCCCCCGACGCGTATCCGCAGGACGCGTACCTTCAGGACGCGTACGAGCAGGACCCGTACCGGGCGCACGACCTGACCGCCCAGGACCCGGTGACCGAGGCGCTGTACGACCGCGCCTCGCACCCTCCGCCGCCCCCGGGCTCGCAACAGGCGCAGCAGCCCTTGTACGCGCCGCCGCCCGCGCAGCAGTACCAGCCCGACCCCCGCGTGTGGGCTCAGACGCCCGCGCCGGAGCCGGCGGGCCCCACCCAGCACCTGCCGTACGGCGACGACGCCCGTACGACGCAGTTCGTGGGCGTCGACGACCTGGTGACGCACTCCGCCGAGGAGAGCCACGAACCGGACGCCTTCGCGCACCTGTACCGCGACCAGCAGCCCGGCCACAGCGGGGGCCGCCCGCCGGCCGAGCCTGTCGACAACCCGACCACGCAGCTCGGTCCTCCGCAGCCCCCGCCACCACCGGCCAACACCCCCGCGCCCGCGCCGGCGGCGAAGAAGGGCGGCCGCGCCTCCAGCCTCTTGAAGTCGAGCGCGGTGATGGCGGCGGGCACGCTGGTGTCCCGCCTCACCGGCTTCGTCCGCACCATGGTGATCACCGCGGCGCTGGGCGCCGGACTGCTCGGTGACACCTGGTCCGTGGCGTACACGCTGCCGACGATGATCTACATCCTCACTGTCGGCGGCGGCCTGAACTCGGTGTTCGTGCCGCAGCTGGTGCGCGCGATGAAGGAGGACGAGGACGGCGGCGAGGCCTTCGCCAATCGCCTGCTCACCCTCGTCATGGTGGCGCTCGCGGCGATCACTGCGGTCGTCGTCTTCGGGGCACCGGTCCTGATCCACCTGATGTCGAACACGGTCGCGGGGGATCCGGACGCCAACAGCGTCGGCATCGCCTTCGCCCGCTACTGCCTGCCCACGATCTTCTTCATGGGCATCCACGTGGTGATGGGCCAGATCCTGAACGCCCGCGGGAAGTTCGGCGCGATGATGTGGACCCCGGTCCTCAACAACATCGTCATGATCTTCACGTTCGGCACGTTCATCTGGGTCTACGGGACCGCGGCCGAATCCCAGATGGGCGTCACGACCATCCCGGACGAGGGCATCCGCCTCCTCGGCATCGGCACCCTGCTCGGCCTCGTCGTGCAGTCCCTCGCGATGATCCCGTACCTGCGCGAGACCGGCTTCCGCTTCCGCCTGCGCTTCGACTGGAAGGGCCACGGCCTCGGCAAGGCCGTGAAGCTCGCCAAGTGGACCGTCCTGTTCGTCCTCGCCAACCAGGCGGGCGTACTCGTCGTCACCCAGCTCGCCACGGCGGCGGGCAAGGCGTCCCCCGTCGACGGCACCGGCATCATGGGCTACTCGAACGCCCAGCTCATCTGGGGCATGCCGCAGGCGATCATCACGGTCTCCGTCATGGCCGCCCTGCTGCCGCGCATCTCGCGCTCCGCCCACGACGGCGACCCGGGCGCGGTCCGCGACGACATCTCCTCCGGCCTGCGCACCTCGGCCGTGGCGATCGTCCCGATCTCCTTCATGTTCGTGGCTCTCGGCGTCCCGATGTGCACCCTGCTCTTCGGGTCCAGCGGCACCGAGGCCGCCCAGTCCATGGGCTACATCCTCATGGCGTTCGGCATCGGCCTCATCCCGTACTCCGTGCAGTACGTCGTGCTGCGCGGCTTCTACGCCTACGAGGACACCCGCACGCCCTTCTACAACACGGTCATCGTCGCCGCGGTCAACGCCGCCGCAGCGGGCATCTGCTACCTGATCCTGCCCGCTCAGTGGGCCGTCGTCGGCATGGCACTGTCCTACGGCATCGCGTACGCGATCGGCGTCGGCGTCGCCTGGCGGCGCCTGCGCAACCGGCTCGGCGGCGACCTGGACGGAGCGCACGTCGTCCGCACCTACGCCCGGCTCTGCCTCGCGTCGCTGCCGGCGACGGTGATCGGCGGCGGAATTGGGTACGCGGTCACGCAAGCACTCGGCCACGGCGTGCTCGGCTCCATCGCGGCGCTGGTCGTGGGCAGTGCGGCGCTGCTCGGAGTCTTCTACGTGGCAGCCCGCAAGATGAGGATCGAAGAACTGAATTCACTGGTCGGTATGGTTCGAGGCCGTCTCGGCCGCTGAGTCGGCCGGAACAGCGTGCAACCATCGGTGGCCACCGCGTGTCGTGCATAGCGCTGGACTGTGGGCACAATTGGCTTTGGCGTCGGAGTGAGCGCAACGGATGGGGAGGCAGGAACGACGGTGGCGGAACGGAGCACGGCTGCCGTCGACGTGGCCGACAACAGCGGTGATGAACCGCTGACCGCCAAGGCGGACAAGGCGGAGCAGGCCACGGCCGACGGGGTGGCCGATACCGGGGAGCAGGACGCGCCGGAGCGCGAGGAGGCCGTGGACACCGCGGAGACGGGGACTCATATGAGCCCCGGCGCCGCGTCGCCGCCCGAGTTGCACAGCGGCCACAAGCTCGCCAGACGCTACCGGCTGGAGGAGTGCGTCACCCGTCTGGACGGTTTCAGCAGCTGGCGTGCGATGGACGAGAAACTCCGCCGCGCCGTCGGCGTGCACATCCTGCCCGCCGATCACCCTCGGGGCCGCTCGGTGCTCGCCGCCGCCCGCTCGTCGGCGCTTCTGGGCGACCCCCGTTTCGTGCAGGTGCTGGACGCGGTCGAGGAGAACGACCTCGTCTACGTCGTCCACGAGTGGCTGCCCGACGCGACGGAGCTGACCGCCCTGCTCGCCCTCGGCCCCATCGAGGCGCACGACGCCTACCAGATGGTCAGCCAGGTCTCCCACGCCATGGCCGCCGCCCACCGTGAGGGCCTCGCCCACCTGCGTCTGACCCCGAGCGCCGTGCTGCGCACCTCCACGGGTCAGTGGCGCATCCGCGGCCTCGCCGTGAACGCGGCGCTGCGCGGCATCACCTGCGACACCCCGCAGCGCGCCGACACCGAGGCGATCGGTGCGCTCCTGTACGCCTCGCTCACCCAGCGCTGGCCGTACGAGGACGACGCCTACGGCCTGTCCGGGCTGCCCAAGGGCGTCGGCCTCATCGCCCCCGACCAGGTGCGCGCCGGCGTCCACCGCGGTCTGGCGGAGCTCTCCATGCGCGCGCTGGCCAATGACGGGGCGACCGCGTCCCGCCAGGAGCCGCCGTGCACCACGCCGGAGGACCTGGTGAAGGCCATCGGCGAGATGCCCAAGATCCGGCCGCCGGAGCCCGCCTTCACGGCACCGCCGGAGTACCAGCGGACCACGTACCAGCAGGGGAACTACGGCCGCTCCGCCCCGCACGCCACCCGGCCCGTCCCCACACCGCCGCCCCCGCTGCACAGCCGCACCGGCAAGGCCCTCAAGTGGGCCGTCTCCGCGCTGCTCATCGCGGCCCTCGGCCTGGGCAGCTGGCAGCTTGCCGACGCCCTCATGGACCGCGGCAACCCCGGAAACTCCGGGCCCACGGACACGTCGGACGACAGCGACAAGGGCGGCAAGCAGGACGCGAAGCCGCTCTCGATCGGCAGCGCCAAGGAGTTCGTCGCCGAAGGCGGCGCCCAGGCCCCGGGTGACGTCGACAAGACGTACGACGACAGCAAGTCGACGTACTGGCGGACCAAGTCCTTCGTCGACGGCCCGAAGATGGTCATCAAGCCCGGTGTCGGCATCGTCTACGACCTCGGCTCCGCCAAGGACGTCTCGGCCGCCTCGATAGGGCTCCGATACGGCGGCGACCACACCACGGTCTCCCTGTACGCCTCTCCGTCCCTCGATCCGGGCTCGGTGTCCGGCCTGAAGCAGATCGGGTCCACGACGGATTCGAAGACCACCTCCGCCAAGATCACGGCCGATGAACCGGTCAAGACGCGCTATCTGCTCGTCTGGCTGACCGCCCTGCCCCACGCGGGTCAGGATGGCTACAGCAGCGCGGGCTTCAAGCAGGGCATCACCGACGTGGAGTTCACCGGCTGAGGGGTTCGGCTCACCACGGGGAGGGGGTTCGACAGTGGACGACGCCTACGGCGAAGCAAACGACAAGGACCTCCTCGCCCGTCATGTCGCGGGCGACAAGGATGCCTTCGGTGAACTCGTCCGGCGCCACCGCGACCGCCTGTGGGCGGTGGCCCTGCGGACCCTGGGGGACCGGGAGGAAGCCGCGGACGCGGTGCAGGACGCGCTGGTCTCGGCCTACCGCGCCGCCCACACCTTCCGCGGCCAGTCCGCGGTGACGACCTGGCTGCACCGCATCACCGTCAACGCGTGCCTGGACCGCGCCCGCAAGATGGCCTCGCGCAAGACGGCGCCCGTGGACGACGCCGACCGCCTGGACCAGTTGCTGGAGCCGCACGAATCCGCGGACGCCCCCGTCGAGCGCGGCGATCTGCACCGTCAGCTCCTGGAGGCGCTCTCGATCCTGCCCAGCGACCAGCGGGCAGCCCTCGTCCTCGTCGACATGCAGGGGTACCCGGTCGCCGAGGCCGCGCGGATCCTCGACGTGCCGACCGGCACGGTCAAGAGCCGCTGTGCGCGCGGCCGAGCCAAGCTGCTTCCGCTGCTGACACATCTGCGCAACGAGGGCGGGAGCCAGGAAGCCGGCGAGAACCCGCCCCTGGGAAGGAACCGGACGCAGGGGACATCCGTCCCACCCGCAGCGGGACCTCGCGACGAGACAGGACCCGGCGATTCGGCTGCGGTGAAGGGCGGAGGTGGGCGAGCGTGACATCCACGACCGACACGGCAGAGCACCCGGAGGTCACCGAGATCTCCGATCTCGCCGAGGGCCTGCTGCCCCCCACCCGTACGACCGACGTCCAGCAGCACCTCGACGGCTGCGGGCTCTGCGCCGACGTCCTCGCCTCCTTGGAGGAGATCCGGGGCACGCTCGGCGCTGTGTCGGCCCCGCCGCGGATGCCGGAGGAGATCGCCAACCGGATCGATGCCGCCCTGGCTGCCGAAGGCGACCGTGAAACGGGCCCCGTTTCACGTGAAACATCGACCGCGGCCGACCGCCCTGCCGGACACGCGCACGGGGCCACCGGCCCAGGACGCAAGGCGCGCGGCAACCGGAGGCGTACCGGTGCCGTTCTTGGGGCCGTCCTGACGGTCACCGCGATCGGTGTGGGCACCCTGCTCATCCAGGACGACGAGGGCGGGACACCCGTCGCCCGGAAGAGCTCCAGCGCCTCGACCTTCGCCAAGGACACGTTGGAGACGAAGGTCACGACGCTGCTCGGCTCCTCGACATTCGGCACGGAGAAGGACGGGCCCAGCACGCAGGGGACGAAGGCGCCGATGACGAAGGGCGCCGTCTCGGTGCCCCCCTGCATCCAGCTCGGAACCCACCAGAACGAGGACCCCCTCGCCGCGGAGACCGGCACGTACGAGGGGAAGAAGGCCTACCTCGTCGTGCTGCCCCACAAGACCGATCCGGCCCACCAGGTCACGGCCTTCATCATCGATTCCTCCTGCGTCGGCTCGTCCTCCTCAGCCGGCACGCTGCTGTACAAGCACGATTACGACCACGGCTCCGGGTTGCCCAAGACCACTCGCTAGGTGTGGCCGGGCACGTCGGGAATGCATGCCCCGTAGGATCCGTTGGGTGGGGTGAGAGTCCTCCGAATGGCCTCCCCCCGGCAGTACGCAGCAGTCCCGCAGAGACGAGGAATCAAGCCGTGAGCGACGTCCGTAACGTGATCATCATCGGCTCCGGGCCCGCCGGCTACACGGCGGCGCTCTACACCGCGCGCGCGTCGCTGAAGCCGCTCGTGTTCGAAGGTGCCGTCACCGCTGGTGGCGCACTGATGAACACGACCGAGGTGGAGAACTTCCCCGGGTTCCAGGACGGCATCATGGGCCCCGAGCTCATGGACAACATGCGCGGCCAGGCCGAGCGCTTCGGCGCCGAGCTCGTGCCCGACGACGTCGTGTCCGTCGACCTGAGCGGCGAGATCAAGACCGTGACGGACACCGCGGGCACCGTGCACCGCGCGAAGACCGTCATCGTCACCACCGGCTCCCAGCACCGCAAGCTCGGCCTCCCGAACGAGGACGCCCTCTCCGGCCGCGGCGTCTCCTGGTGCGCGACCTGTGACGGCTTCTTCTTCAAGGACCAGGACATCGCCGTCATCGGCGGCGGCGACACCGCGATGGAGGAGGCCACCTTCCTTTCGCGCTTCGCCAAGTCCGTGACGATCGTGCACCGCCGCGACACCCTGCGCGCCTCGAAGGCGATGCAGGAGCGCGCCTTCGCCGACCCGAAGATCAAGTTCATCTGGGACAGCGAGGTCGCCGAGGTCAAGGGCGACCCGAAGCTCGAGGGCCTGACGCTGCGCAACCTGAAGACGGGCGAGACCTCCGAGCTCCCGGTCACCGGCCTGTTCATCGCGATCGGCCACGACCCGCGCACGGAGCTCTTCAAGGGCCAGCTCACGCTGGACGACGAGGGCTACCTGAAGGTCGACGCACCGTCGACGCGTACGAACATCCCCGGTGTCTTCGGCGCCGGCGACGTCGTGGACCACACCTACCGGCAGGCGATCACGGCTGCCGGCACCGGCTGCTCCGCCGCTCTCGACGCCGAGCGCTTCTTGGCCGCGCTCGTCGACGGCGAGGCCGCCGAGCCGGAGAAGACCCAGACCGCCGGCGTCTGACCCGAACACTTTCACCCGCGTATCACCCCCAAGAAATGAGGAGCCTGCTGTGGCCGGCAACCTGAAGAACGTCACGGACGACACCTTCGACGAGGCAGTCCTGAAGAGCGACAAGCCCGTCCTGGTCGACTTCTGGGCCGCCTGGTGCGGTCCGTGCCGCCAGATCGCGCCGTCGCTCGAGGCCATCGCCGCCGAGCACGGCGACAAGATCGAGGTCGTCAAGCTCAACATCGACGAGAACCCGGGCACGGCCGCCAAGTACGGCGTCATGTCGATCCCGACCCTGAACGTGTACCAGGGTGGCGAGGTCGCCAAGACCATCGTCGGTGCCAAGCCCAAGGCCGCCATCGTGCGCGACCTCGAGGACTTCATCGCCGAATAATCACGCGCCGCCGTTTCACAGACGGCGGACGTTGTTTCACGTGAAACACGAACGGGCCGACCCGGAAGGGTCGGCCCGTTTCCGTTGTACGGGTCCACCGACCCGTCACAGCGGCCGGAGTGCCGGTTCCTTCTGCACGGCTCCCAGAAGCCTGTCCAGGGCCATCTCGACGTCTTCCTTCCAGGACAGCGTCGTCCGCAGTTCCAGGCGCAGCCGCGGATACGAGGGGTGGGGTCGCACGGTCTTGAACCCGACCGCCAGCAAATGGTCCGCGGGAAGCAGACAAGCGGGCCCGTTCCACTGAGCGTCACCGAAGGCCTCGATCGCCTTGAAGCCCCGACGCAGCAGATCCTTCGCAACGGTCTGCACGATGACCCGGCCCAGCCCCTGTCCCTGATAGTCGGGAGAGATCCAGGCCGTCATGAGCTGAACGGCGTCGGGGGACACCGGACTTGTCGGAAAGGCAGTCGACCGTGGGACGTACGCGGGTGGCGCGTAGAGCACGAACCCGACCGGAACGTCATCCACATAGACCACGCGTCCGCAGGAGCCCCACTCCAGCAGGACGGCGGAGATCCACGCTTCCTTCTCCAGTTCGGGCGTGCCCGCCTTTACCGCGGCCTGGCCGCTGACCGGGTCCAGCTCCCAGAAGACACATGAACGGCAGCGCTTGGGGAGGTCCGGGAGGTTGTCCAGCGTAAGCGGTACGAGCCGACGCCCCATGAAGGCAGTTCCTCGCTTCCTTCGCCCGCCGCTGCGCGGGCGGCCGTCAGAGCGCTCCGTTCCCTGAGCAGGCTGCCGACGAACCCGCCGACCGCTCCCAGGCCGAGACCTGCGGTCATCAGTCCGGTGCGACTCACCGATCGCATGACCCGCCTCCTGTATGAGGTGCCGCCGGGTGGATGCGCTCTTCCCGTCGCATCGTAACCACGATGGGATTCGCTCGATACCGTAGACAAGCAAAGAGCGGGCCGTGTTCCGGTACACACCGGAGCACGGCCCGCTCTCTGTTCGTGACAGGGCGGCGGTCAGTCCTGTTCGTCGCCGTCCGTCTCCTCCGGGAGACCGTTCTGGAGCACGGGTCCCTCGCCGGGAGCGAGAGAGCCGAGGATGCGCGACAGGTCGTCCATCGAGGCGAACTCGACGACGATCTTGCCCTTCTTCTGACCCAGGTCGACCTTCACCCGCGTCTCGAAGCGGTCCGAGAGCCGCGTGGCCAGATCGCTCAGCGCCGGGGAGACCCGGGCGCCGGCCCGCGGCCCCTTGGCCCGCGCGTTGCTCTTGGGACCCGACCCCATGAGGGTCACGATCTCCTCGACGGCCCGCACCGAGAGGCCCTCGGCGACGATGCGGTGGGCCAGCCGGTCCTGCTCCTCGGAGTCCTCGACGGAGAGCAGCGCACGCGCATGCCCTGCCGACAGCACACCCGCCGCCACCCGGCGCTGGACGGCCGGCGAAAGCTTCAGCAGCCGCAGCGTGTTGGACACCTGCGGGCGGGACCGGCCGATCCTGTCGGCCAGCTGATCGTGCGTGCAGTTGAAGTCCTTGAGCAACTGGTCGTAGGCGGCAGCCTCTTCCAGCGGGTTCAGCTGTGCACGGTGCAGGTTCTCCAGGAGCGCGTCGAGAAGGAGCTTCTCGTCGTCCGTGGCACGCACGATGGCCGGGATGCGCTCCAGACCTGCCTCTCGGCAGGCCCTCCAGCGCCGCTCGCCCATGATGAGCTCGTAGTTGCCCGCCCCCACCTGTCGTACGACGACAGGCTGCAGCAGGCCGACTTCCTTGATGGACGTGATGAGCTCGGCGAGAGCGTCCTCGTCGAACACCTCACGCGGCTGGCGCGGGTTGGGCGTGATGGCGTCGATCGGCAGCTCGGCGAAATGCGCTCCCGCAGGACGCTCAAAGTCCTCTGCCGCCGCGGCCGCCGACTCCTCGGTTTCCCGTGAAACAGGCGGCTGTGACAGCGCGGCCACCTTGGCGGCCGCCACTCCACGCTCGGTCGTCAGCACCGGCACCGAGGCGGGAGACGTCGAGGCCCCTCCCGCCTGAGTGGCCGGGCCCGTCTTCTCTGGTGTGGGGGCAGCCGGGATCAGCGCGCCGAGTCCTCGGCCAAGTCCCCTCCGTCGATCGCTCACTGCATCCCCTCCGACGTACTCTGCTGGTCAAGTTGAGCGCCCGTGTGGGCATTCGGGGCCTCGTAGTGAATCCCGACTCCGCGCAGCGCCATCTCTCGTGCCGCTTCGAGGTAGGAGAGTGCCCCGCTCGACCCTGGATCGTAGGTCAACACGGTCTGCCCATAACTCGGGGCCTCCGAAATACGCACCGAGCGCGGAATGCTCGTCCGAAGGACCTCGCCGGCGAAGTGGTTGCGGACTTCGTCCGCGACCTGGGACGCCAGCCGGGTCCGTCCGTCGTACATCGTGAGCAGGATCGTGGAGACGTGCAGGGCGGGGTTGAGGTGCCCACGCACGAGATCCACATTCCGCAGGAGCTGGCCGAGGCCCTCCAGCGCGTAGTACTCGCACTGGATCGGGATCAGTACTTCCGCCCCGGCGACCATGGCGTTGATCGTCAGAAGGCCGAGCGACGGCGGACAATCGATGAGGATGTAGTCCAGCGGCTGCTCGTACGCCTGGATGGCGCGCTGCAGTCGGCTCTCCCGCGCGACCAGAGAGACCAGCTCGATCTCCGCACCGGCGAGATCGATGGTGGCCGGGGCGCAGAAGAGGCCTTCCACGTCGGGGACGGGCTGGACGACTTCGGAGAGCGGCTTGCTGTCGACCAACACGTCGTACACGGAGGGCACTTCCGAGTGGTGGTCGACACCCAGAGCCGTCGAGGCGTTGCCCTGAGGGTCCAGGTCCACCACCAGGACACGTGCGCCGTGCAGCGCAAGTGAGGCGGCGAGGTTGACCGTTGTCGTGGTCTTACCGACCCCGCCCTTCTGGTTGGCCACCACCATGACGCGGGTCTGCTCAGGTCGCGGCAGGCCCTCGCCCGCGCGACCGAGAGCTTCTACTGCCAGTTGGGCAGCACGACCGATGGGTGTGTCGTCCATCGGGGGCGGCGTTTCACGTGAAACATCCTCCCCCACCGACTCGGTACGGGGACCGGGGACCGGATCGGTCATCGGTCCCGCGATGTTGGCGTCGGACCGCAAGGATTCACTCTCCTCGACTTCAGGCTCGCAATGAACAGAGCCTCCCATGCCTTCGGGGTCGAGAACCAGCGAGGCCCGTGCTTCTGTGGACGAATCCCCCTCTGTGGACAACTCCATGTCCGTATCGAGGGACCCGAGGGGTTTTCGGTCGCGGGGAGCGGCCGCCGCGCGGCCACGACTGATGATGCCCTGCAGCAGTGAGCGACGTTTCACGTGAAACACGATGCACCGCAGCCCGATGCGCTCCCGTGCGACACCCCGAGATGGGTACGTTAGACAGCTTTTGTGGAGTACTGCCGACCGTCAGCGACGGCGCCGTGCGCGTCCCGTACGGGCAGCCTTGGCGCGCTTCGCCGCGAAACGCACACCGCCGGGGCTCTCCCCGACCTCTACGCGCACGACGGTCGACAGGGGGTCCACGACACCCTCGCCGACATGCAGCACGGATGTCTCCACCGCACCGAGCTTGCTCAGGGCAGTGGCCGCGCTCTTGAGTTCTTCCTCAGCCGTGTCGCCCTTGAGCGCCAGCATCTCCCCGTACGGCCGGAGCAACGGGACGCCCCACGCGGCCAGCCTGTCCAGCGGGGCCACGGCACGAGCGGTGACCACATGCACGGGCGTCAGCTTGCCGAGGACCTCCTCGGCCCGCCCGCGCACCACGGTCACATGGTCGAGCCCGAGCAGCTCGACGACCTCCGTCAGGAAGGTCGTACGACGGAGCAACGGCTCAAGGAGAGTGATCTTGAGGTCAGGACGGACCAGCGCGAGCGGAATGCCCGGCAGGCCCGCACCCGAACCCACGTCGCACACGGTGACGCCTTCGGGGACCACCTCGGAGAGCACGGCACAGTTCAGGATGTGCCGCTCCCACAGGCGCGGCACCTCGCGAGGGCCGATGAGGCCGCGCTGCACTCCCGCGTCAGCGAGAAGCTCCGCGTACCGGACCGCGTCCGGGAAGCGCTCCCCGAATACCGCCCGGGCCTGCTCCGGGGCCGGGGGGAGTTCTGCTGCCTCCGTCACGGGAACCGTCCTTCCGTACCGCTCTACCGCAGTAAGTGGCTGACTAACAGGCTGACAAAGATCGGCCCCGCCTGCGAAACAGACGGGGCCGGAAGGCGACGTGTGCTGCCGCTCAGGCAGGAAGCACGACGACGAAGCGCTGCGGCTCCTCGCCCTCGGACTCACTGCGCAGGCCGGCCGCCTTGATGGCGTCGTGCACGACCTTGCGCTCGAAGGGCGTCATCGGGTTCATCTTGACCGGCTCACCGGTGTTCTTCACCTCGGCCGCGGCCTTGGCGCCCTGCTCGCTGAGCTCGGCGCGCTTCTTCGCGCGGTAGTCGGCGATGTCCAGCATCAGACGGCTGCGGTCCCCGGTCTCCCGGTGCACCGCGAGGCGGGTCAGCTCCTGGAGCGCCTCGAGGACCTCCCCGTCGCGGCCGACCAGCTTCTGAAGATCGCGGCTGCTCACATCGCTGACGATGGACACGGCGGCCCGGTCGGCCTCCACGTCCATGTCGATGTCGCCGTCGAGGTCGGCGATGTCCAGCAGACCCTCGAGGTAGTCCGCGGCGATCTCACCCTCCTGCTCGAGGCGGGTCAGGGTGTCGCCACCCTCAGCAGCGGCGGTGGTGCCTTCCGTCACGGGATGGGCTCCTTCTTGCGTCAAGGCTTGCGCCAACGTCTTACGTCGAGGTCTTACTTCTTGGACGGGGACTTCGGCCGCTGCGGGCCGCCCTTGCGCTGCCCGGACTTGGCCTTGCTGCGCTGCTGCGAGCCGCCCGCGGGCTTGGCCCCACCGGACTGCTTGGTCTTGGACCCCGGCTTCGCGTCCTGCGGCTCGTCCTGCTTCTCCAGCGAGGTCTTCTCCGAGGAGGGGGAGTCGTCCTTGCCCTGAGCCGTCGAGCCACCGGACTGGCGCTGCGACTTGGACTGGCGCTTGGGCTGCTGGCGCTTCGGGGTGCCCTTCGGCATCCCGTCCTCGTCCAGCTCCTCCGCGGCGGCGCCCTTGGCGACAGTGCCGTCGGCCTGCGCGGCGAGACCGGCCTTGCTCAGCCCGTTGATGAACTTGCGCTCGTACTCGTTACGGTCGCGGCCCTTGGCAACGATCGCCTTGACGATGTTCCGCTCGCGCTTGTTCCGGGTGGCGCTGTGGTCGACGACGTGCTTCTGCAGAGCCTCGAGCATCTTCGCCTGGGCCTTGGAGCCCGGCGTGGGGTTCCGGCTGATCACGTACATCTGCTGGCCCATGGTCCACACGTTGGTGGTCAGCCAGTAGACGAGGACACCGACGGGGAAGTTGATGCCCATGAAGAGGAAGATCAGCGGGAAGACGTACATCAGCATCTTCTGCTGCTGCATGAACGGCGTCTTCACCGTCAGGTCGACGTTCTTCGTCATCAGCTGGCGCTGCGTGTAGAACTGCGACGCCGACATCAGAACGATCATGACGGCGGTGACCACGCGGACATCCGTCAGCGAGGCGCCCATCGCCTGGACCTCGGCGGCGCTGTCGGTGAACTTGGCGGCCAGCGGGGCACCGAAGATGTGCGCCTTCTGGGCACTGTCCAGCAGCGACTGGTTGATGACGCCGATCGTGTTGCCCTCGGCGATGGACGCGAGGACGTGGTACAGCGCGAAGAAGAACGGCGACTGCACGAGAATCGGAAGGCACGAGGAGAGCGGGTTGGTACCCGTCTCCTTGTACAGCTTCATCATCTCTTCGGACTGACGCTGCTTGTCGTTCTTGTAGCGCTCCTGGATCGCCTTCATCTGAGGCTGGAGCAGCTGCATGTTCCGGGTCGACTTGATCTGCTTCACGAAGAGCGGGATCAGGCAGATCCGGATCAGGACCACCAGGGACACGATCGACAGGCCCCAGGCCCAGCCGGTATCAGGGCCGAAGATCGCCCCGTAGACCGTGTGGAACTGGACGATGACCCACGACACCGGGGTCGTGAGGAACGCGAAAACGCCTGATACAGCGTTGACGATATCGGAAATCATGTCCCTGATCAGGCTCCTTGGGCGTTGGGCGAAGTCGCTCCGGACTTATTGTCCTGTGCAGAGGGGCTGTCGCCCTCAACGGCGGGGGCCGTTTTTTTGTCCCCTCGCCATGCCTCGCGCAGCATCTCGTGCCAGCGCGGACGCTTGCGTGGCGGAACATAGTCGACCCCGCCCAGCGACCACGGATTGCACCGAAGGATCCGCCAGGCGGTGAGTGCTGTTCCCTTGACTGCCCCGTGCCGGTCGATGGCGGTGAAGCCATAGTGGGAGCACGACGGGTAGTACTTGCACACCGGACCCAGCAGTGGACTGATGGTCCACTGGTAGATCTTGATCAAGGCCAGCAGTGGGTACTTCATCGCGCGCCCCCTCCCAGCAGCCGCTGGAGGGCGGCATCCAGGTCTCGGGCCAGCTGTGCGTGGGTCGCGTCACCCGCTCCGGGCAACGCGCGTACGACTACCAGGCTACCTGGGGGCAACGAAGCCACCCGGTCGCGCATGAGGTGCCGAAGCCTGCGCTTCACCGCGTTCCGTACGACGGCGCCACCCACGGCCTTGCTCACGACGAAACCCGCACGCGGCGGGGAGAGAGTCTCCCTGGGCGCGTGCGGGTCCGTTGAACCGCTACGTAGGTGAACGACGAGAAGCGGGCGTCCGGCCCGACGTCCCCGGCGTACCGCGGTCGCGAAGTCTTCGCGCCGCCTCAGCCGATACTCGGTAGGCAGCACGTCATGACCTGATTACGAGATCAGGCGGACAGGCTGGCGCGACCCTTGCCACGACGGTTGGCGAGAATCGCACGACCGGCGCGGGTCCGCATGCGAAGGCGGAAGCCGTGGGTCTTGGCACGACGACGGTTGTTCGGCTGGAAGGTGCGCTTGCTCACTCGGGGGCTCCTGAAAAACGTGTGGTGGCGGGACATCGCCTGGCTGTCACCGTGCGCCCACGAGTAGCTCGCGAATACGCCCGAGTGCACCGCTACACGGCCCGCAAGAACTGTGGATCGTGACCTTGCCCATCGGAGGCAGGCGGCAGCAGCCATCGACAACTCGACCTGGTTACGGTACGCGCGGCTACGCCATCCGGTCAAACCGACGTCATGCGGGGGACACTGTCCACAGGCTGGGGACAACAACTTGAACCGCAGCGGTCGCGCTGACTACCGTGGCTGAACTCCGATTCGTTCCCTTCTCACCGCCCCACCCGATTTTCTTCCCGATCCGTCCCCGGAATCACACGTTCGTGGGACCAGCGAGAGAGCGTGCCCTGTGGCTGACGTACCTGCCGATCTTGCCGCAGTGTGGCCACGAGTTCTGGAGCAACTCCTCGGGGAAGGCCGCGGGCAGGGCGTCGAGACGAAGGACGAGCACTGGATCCGGCGCTGTCAGCCGTTGGCCCTCGTCGCCGACACCGCGCTGCTCGCCGTGCCGAACGAATTCGCCAAGGGCGTACTCGAGGGCCGGCTGGCCCCCGTCGTCAGCGAGACCCTCAGCCGCGAGTGCGGCCGCCCCATCCGGATCGCGATCACCGTCGACGACTCCGTGGGCGAGCCCCCCACCCCTGCGCCCACCCCCACACCCGCTCCGAGCCCCACGCCCCCGCCGGCGTACGAGGGCTACGAGCGCCGCGGCGCCGACGAGCACGTCCAGGGCCCGCGGGCCGAGCAGCCCCCGGCCCCCCGCCCCGACCAGCTCCCGACCGCCCGGCCCGCCTACCCGGACTACCAGCGCCCCGAGCCGGGCGCCTGGCCGCGTCCGCAGCAGGACGAGTACAACTGGCAGCAGCCCCGGCTCGGCTTCCCGGAGCGGGACCCGTACGCGGCGCCCACACAGCAGCCGCAGCACGACTACCGGCAGCAGGAACGGCCGCCCTACGACCAGCAGCAGGCGTACGAGCAGGAGCGCGGCCGCTACGACCAGCAGCAGGACCGCTCCCCGTACGAGCAGAAGGGGGACGGGCGCCCCTCCTACGAGGACCGCCCCTCTTATGAGGACCGTTCCTCCTACGAAGACCGCTCTTCTTACGAAGAGCGACCCTATGAAGACCGTTCCTACGAGGACCGCTCTTCTTATGAAGAGCGGTCGTCCTATGAGGAGCGCGGTTCCTACGAACCTCCGCGTGAGCGGCCGCAGCGCCGTGAGCCCGGCAAGCCCGCGATGGGCGGCCGCCCGCCCCAGGACGGCGGGCACGGCCCCGGCGGGCACGGCAACCGTGGCGTGCCCAGTGGAGCGCCGGGCCCGCTGGCGGCCCAGCCCGCGCCGGCGACCGGCCCCGGCGAGCCGACGGCGCGCCTGAACCCCAAGTACCTCTTCGACACGTTCGTCATCGGCGCGTCGAACCGCTTCGCGCACGCGGCCGCGGTCGCCGTCGCCGAAGCACCCGCCAAGGCGTACAACCCCCTGTTCATCTATGGGGAGTCGGGCCTCGGCAAGACGCACCTGCTGCACGCCATCGGGCACTACGCGCGCAGCCTGTATCCCGGCACGCGCGTGCGGTACGTGAGCTCCGAGGAGTTCACCAACGAGTTCATCAACTCGATCCGCGACGGCAAGGGCGACTCCTTTCGCAAGCGGTACCGAGAGATGGACATCCTGCTCGTCGACGACATCCAGTTCCTCGCGGACAAGGAGTCGACGCAGGAGGAGTTCTTCCACACCTTCAATACGCTCCACAACGCGAACAAGCAGATCGTGCTGTCCAGCGACCGGCCGCCCAAGCAGCTGGTGACCCTGGAGGACCGGCTGCGCAACCGCTTCGAGTGGGGCCTGATCACGGACGTCCAGCCGCCGGAGCTGGAGACCCGCATCGCCATCCTTCGTAAGAAGGCGGTGCAGGAGCAGCTCAACGCGCCTCCGGAAGTACTCGAGTTCATCGCGTCCCGCATCTCGCGCAACATCCGTGAGCTGGAAGGGGCGTTGATCCGCGTCACGGCGTTCGCGTCGCTCAATCGACAGCCTGTGGACCTGGGCCTCACGGAGATCGTCCTCAAGGATCTGATCCCCGGCGGCGAGGACGCGGCTCCCGAGATCACGGCCTCGGCCATCATGGCGGCGACCGCGGACTACTTCGGTCTCACCGTGGAGGACCTCTGCGGGTCCTCGCGCAGCCGCGTCCTGGTGACGGCCCGGCAGATCGCCATGTACCTGTGCCGTGAGCTGACCGACCTCTCGCTGCCGAAGATCGGCGCCCAGTTCGGCGGCCGTGACCACACGACCGTGATGCACGCGGACCGCAAGATCCGCGCGCTGATGGCCGAGCGGCGCTCCATCTACAACCAGGTCACCGAGCTCACCAACCGCATCAAGAACGGCTGACAGCGGCCCGGTTACGACCCGCAGGGCGCTTCGGGAACGACTCCCCGGAGCGCCCTTTTCGCGTCTGTGGGCACGCTCGACGCCGTCCCGGTCGCCGGCCCGAGGACACCTCTCGCTCAACCGGTGTTCGATTCCCGGCCGCGTTACGGGTGTTCTCCACAGATCGGCCAGGTTTTTGCGATCCACACCCTGGGGACTGGGAAGTTGTCCAGATGGCATCCACAGGGTCCCGGGGTGACAGGGCATCAGCCCAGGTCAGGCGCCTGTGGATTCGTGGAAAAGCTGTCTCCACAGCCTGTGGAGAGATTTTTTCTCCACAGGCTGTGCATGATGTTGTCCACCGGCAACCCACAGGCTCCGGCTCGTTGTGCACAGCGATCAAGAGCTTCTCCACACGGCTGTCCACTGTTCGGCAACGCAACGCGCGATCTCACCTCCGCGAGTGAAAGGCGTCACACCAAGGTGGTCGGTTGGGCTGGGGAGAACCTGGGTAAAGCTGGGGACGGCGCTGGGGAGAAGTCGCCCGAGGCTGTGCATCGAGTGTGCAGAACTTTCCGCCATCCACAGCGAAGGCCGGTTGTCCACCGCCTCGGCCCACAGGCCCGGTGGACAAAAAACCGCCTCTGACCTGCGCTTTAGAGGTTATCCACGCTTTCCACAGCCCCTACTACTACGTCCAACTAGTAAGAGCTGGGAATTCGTTTCGAAGCCTGGGCTGTGCACAACTCGCTCTCGGCACCTCGGCCTCGGTTCGGCGTGACTTGACCGAGGCAGGCAACGACTGTCAGTGCGGTGCGTCAGACTGTTCCCCGGTGTTCTCCCCATCGGTGGGCCGAGAGACACCACGTCTGCCGATGCAGACGGCAGACCGAAGACCAAGCAGGGCGAGAGCAGCCAGCAACAGCAGGAGGCGGCTTACGGTGAAGATCCGGGTGGAACGCGACGTACTCGCGGAGGCAGTGGCCTGGGCGGCGCGCAGCCTCCCGGCACGACCGCCTGCGCCCGTCCTCGCGGGCCTTCTGCTGAAGGCCGAGGAGGGCGCACTCAGCCTGTCGAGCTTCGACTACGAGGTTTCGGCACGCGTATCGGTGGACGCGGAGATCGACGAGGAAGGCACGGTGCTCGTCTCCGGTCGCCTGCTCGCCGACATCTGCCGCGCTCTGCCCAACCGTCCGGTGGAGATCTCCACAGACGGTGTACGAGCGACCGTTGTCTGCGGCTCCTCGCGATTCACACTCCACACGCTTCCTGTGGAGGAGTACCCGGCGCTGCCGCAGATGCCGACCGCCACGGGCACCGTCCCGGGTGAGGTCTTCGCGGCCGCCGCGTCCCAGGTGGCCATCGCGGCCGGCCGTGACGACACGCTGCCCGTCCTCACCGGTGTGCGCATCGAGATCGAGGGCGACACGGTGACGCTGGCGTCCACCGACCGCTACCGCTTCGCGGTCCGCGAGTTCCTGTGGAAGCCGGAGGACCCGGAGGCCTCCGCGGTCGCCCTGGTGCCCGCCAAGACGCTCCTGGACACCGCCAAGGCGCTCACGAGCGGTGACACGGTCACGCTGGCGCTCGCCGGCTCCGGTGCGGGCGAGGGCCTCATCGGCTTCGAGGGCGCGGGCCGCCGCACCACGACCCGTCTCCTCGAGGGCGACCTGCCGAAGTACCGCACGCTGTTCCCGACGGAGTTCAACTCCGTGGCCGTCATCGAGACCGCCCCCTTCGTGGAGGCCGTCAAGCGTGTGGCCCTCGTCGCCGAGCGCAACACTCCGGTGCGGCTCAGCTTCGAGCAGGGTGTGCTCATCCTGGAGGCCGGCTCCAGCGACGACGCACAGGCTGTGGAAAGGGTGGACGCCAATCTGGAGGGCGACGACATCTCGATCGCCTTCAACCCGACGTTCCTGCTCGACGGCCTGAGCGCGATCGACTCCCCGGTCGCCCAGCTGTCGTTCACGACATCCACCAAGCCCGCGCTGCTCTCCGGCAAGCCGGCCCTGGACGCCGAGGCGGACGACGCGTACAAGTACCTGATCATGCCGGTGCGGCTCTCCGGCTGAGGAGCTTGAGGGGCGGGCCGCCCGGGTTCGCCCGAGCGGCTATGCCCACAGGTGTGCGGGAGCGTCCGGGTTTAGGCTCGGACGCAGGTACGAGACGCCACGCGCGCGTGGTTCCGTACCGCCCCGCACCACCTCACGCCTCGTCGCAACGTAAGGAACCACAGATGGAGCTCGGTCTCGTCGGCCTCGGCAAGATGGGCGGCAACATGCGCGAGCGCATCCGCCGCGCCGGCCACACCGTCTTCGGCTACGACCGCAATCCGGACCTCGCGGACGTCCACAGCCTCGCGGAGCTTGTGGGCAAGCTCAAGGGCCCGCGTGTGGTGTGGGTGATGGTTCCGGCCGGTGCCGCGACCCAGTCCACGATCGACGAGCTCGGGGAGCTGCTGTCCGAGGGCGACATCGTGGTCGATGGTGGCAATTCGCGTTGGACGGATGACGAGAAGCACGCGGAGGAGCTGGCGGCCAAGGGCATCGGCTTCGTCGACGCGGGCGTCTCGGGTGGCGTGTGGGGCCTGGAGAACGGCTACGCGCTGATGGTCGGCGGTTCCGAGGAGAACGTCGCGAAGGTCAAGCCGGTCTTCGACGCGCTCAAGCCGGAGGGCGACTTCGGCTACGTGCACGCGGGCAAGGTCGGTGCCGGGCACTTCTCGAAGATGGTCCACAACGGCATCGAGTACGCCATGATGCAGGCCTACGCCGAGGGGTGGGAGCTGCTGGAGAAGGTCGACTCCGTGGACAACGTCCGTGAGGTCTTCCGGTCCTGGCAGGAGGGCACGGTCATCCGTTCCTGGCTGCTCGACCTGGCCGTCAACGCGCTGGACGAGGACACCCACCTCGACAAGCTGCGCGGTTACGCCGCGGACTCGGGTGAGGGCCGTTGGACGGTGGAGGCCGCGATCGACAACTCGGTGCCGCTGCCGGCGATCACCGCGTCGCTGTTCGCCCGCTTCTCCTCCCGCCAGGAGGACTCGCCGCAGATGAAGATGATCGCGGCGCTGCGCAACCAGTTCGGCGGCCACGCCGTCGAGAAGAAGTAATCCACACCTGTAGAAAACCGCTGTTCAGAACTCTGGGGGAGGTCGGCCCACGACCATGCACGTCACGCATCTGTCGCTGGCCGACTTCCGCTCGTACGCCCGGGCCGAGGTCGCACTCGACCCGGGCGTCACCGCGTTCGTGGGCCCCAACGGACAGGGCAAGACGAACATCGTCGAGGCCGTCGGTTACCTCGCCACGCTCGGCAGCCACCGCGTCTCCTCCGACGCCCCGCTGGTGCGCATGGGCGCCGAGCGCGCCGTGATCCGGGCGCAGGTGCGCCAGGGCGAGCGCCAGCAGCTCGTCGAGCTGGAGCTGAACCCGGGCAAGGCGAACCGCGCGAGGATCAACAGGTCCTCGCAGGTCAAGCCGCGTGACGTGCTGGGGATCGTCCGCACGGTGCTGTTCGCGCCCGAGGACCTGGCCCTGGTGAAGGGCGACCCCGGCGAGCGCCGGCGCTTCCTCGACGAGCTGGTCACCGCGCGCTCGCCCCGGATGGCGGGCGTGCGCTCCGATTACGACCGGGTCCTGAAGCAGCGCAACACGCTCCTGAAGTCCGCGGCGCTCGCGCGGCGGCACGGCGGGCGCACCATGGACCTGTCCACGCTCGACGTATGGGACCAGCACATCGCGCGCGCGGGCGCGGAGCTGCTCGCGCAGCGGCTCGACCTGGTCGCGACGCTGCAGCCGCTGGCCGACAAGGCGTACGAGCAGCTGGCGCCGGGCGGCGGGCCGATCGCCCTGGAGTACAAGCCCTCGTCCCCCGAAATCGTCGGGCACGCGCGCGAGGAGCTCTACGAGCAGCTCCTCGCCGCTTTCGAAGGGGCGCGCAAGCAGGAGATCGAGCGGGGCGTCACGCTGGTCGGCCCGCACCGCGACGAACTGGTCCTCAAGCTCGGCCAGCTGCCCGCCAAGGGCTACGCGAGCCACGGCGAGTCCTGGTCGTACGCGCTGGCGCTGCGCCTGGCCTCGTACGACCTGCTGCGGGCCGAGGGGAACGAGCCGGTGCTCGTGCTCGACGACGTCTTCGCCGAGCTGGACGCGCGCCGCAGGGAGCGCCTGGCGGAGCTCGTGGCGCCCGGTGAGCAGGTTCTGGTCACGGCGGCCGTCGACGACGACGTGCCGGGGGTACTCGCGGGCACCCGCTACGCGGTGTCGGACGGAACGGTGGAGCGGCTGTGAGCGCCGGTGAATCCCCCGAAGGTGCGACAGGCCCGCGGGAACCAAAAGGCGATCCCGAGCCTTCTGGTGTCGACCTGGCGCGCGTCGCCCTCCGGGCGGCGAAAGAGGCGGCACGCGCGCGTGGTGACTCCGCGCAGCAGAAGAAGCAGGCGCGGCGCGGCGGCGGACTGCGGTCCGGGGCGCGCTCCGACGGGCGGGACCCGATGGGGCTCGGCCCCGCCATCAACCGGCTGATCACCGAGCGCGGCTGGGAGACGCCGGCCGCGGTCGGCGGTGTCATGGGGCGCTGGCCGCAGATCGTCGGCGAGGACCTCGCCAAGCACTGTGTTCCGCAGACGTACGACGAGGACGAGCGGGTCCTGGTGGTGCAGTGCGATTCGACGGCGTGGGCGACGCAGGTGCGGATGCTGGCTCCGCAGCTGGTCAGGCGGTTGAACGAGGATCTCGGGCACGGCGCGGTGCGCCGCATCGACATCAAGAATCCCGGTGGTGGCCCCCGCCGCTACGGCCCCTTGCGAGCCCCCGGAAGCACGGGTCCCGGCGACACCTACGGGTGACCGATCGGCCGCCGTAGCTGGTGGTTCACACCTCGAAGCGCTGAGTGCCGCTGTGAGCCTCTTGGAGCCCCGCTCCGCATAGGGGGAGTCGGACGATCCCGGTTGAGGGCGGCACATGAGGACTCAGGCACCGCCAAACCCCCATCTATGTCCGAGCTACCGGTACACTGGGAGACAATCCCGCCCCACTTGTGGGACGCACCGAGCAACGCTGATCAGGGCTTACCGAACAAACACGCCGCAGCCGCTCCGGCCACCAACCGGGAGCTTGGCTTGTGCTGTGCCAGAAAGGGCGCTTCGTGGCCGATTCCGGCAACCCCAACGAGAACATCCCGTCCACCGACGCCGAAGAGCACGTCGAGGCCACAGAGGCCTCGTACGACGCCAGTGCGATCACCGTCCTCGAAGGGCTGGACGCGGTCCGCAAGCGACCCGGCATGTACATCGGCTCGACCGGTGAGCGTGGCCTTCACCACATGGTGCAGGAGGTCGTGGACAACTCCGTCGACGAGGCCCTGGCAGGTCACGCGGACACGATCGACGTCACGATCCTGCCCGACGGCGGCGTCCGCGTCGTCGACAACGGCCGTGGCATCCCCGTCGGCATCATCCCCTCCGAGGGGAAGCCGGCGGTCGAGGTCGTGCTCACCGTCCTGCACGCGGGCGGCAAGTTCGGAGGCGGCGGCTACGCCGTCTCCGGCGGTCTGCACGGCGTGGGCGTCTCCGTCGTCAACGCGCTGTCCACGAAGGTCTCGGTCGAGATCAAGACCGAGGGCCACCGCTGGACGCAGGAGTACAAGGCCGGCGTCCCGACGGCCCCGCTCGCCAAGCACGAGGCCACGGACGAGACCGGCACCTCGGTCACCTTCTGGGCCGACGGCGACATCTTCGAGACCACCGAGTACTCCTTCGAGACGCTGTCGCGGCGCTTCCAGGAGATGGCCTTCCTCAACAAGGGCCTGCGGATCAACCTCACGGACGAGCGCGACATCGCGAAGGCCACGGCCGGCGCGGACACGAACGAGGCGGGCGACGACACCGCCTTCGAGCCGCGTTCGGTGTCGTACCACTACGAAGGCGGCATCGTCGACTTCGTGAAGTACCTGAACTCCCGCAAGGGAGAGGTCGTTCACCCCTCCGTGATCGACATCGAGGCCGAGGACAAGGAGAAGCTCCTTTCCATCGAGGTCGCGATGCAGTGGAACACCAGCTACAGCGAGGGCGTGTACTCCTTCGCGAACGTGATCCACACGCACGAGGGCGGTACGCACGAAGAGGGCTTCCGCGCCGCGATGACCGGTCTCATCAACCGGTACGCGCGCGACAAGAAGCTGCTGCGCGAGAAGGACGACAACCTCACGGGCGACGACATCCGCGAGGGTCTGACGGCGATCATCTCGATCAAGCTGAGCGAGCCGCAGTTCGAGGGCCAGACGAAGACCAAGCTGGGCAACACCGAGGCGAAGACGTTCGTCCAGAAGGTCGTCTACGAGCACCTCCAGGACTGGCTCGACCGCAACCCCGTCGAGGCCACGGACATCATCCGCAAGGCCATCCAGGCGGCCACCGCGCGCGTGGCGGCCCGCAAGGCCCGCGACCTGACCCGCCGCAAGGGCCTCCTGGAGACCGCGTCCCTGCCGGGCAAGCTCTCCGACTGCCAGTCGAACGACCCCACCAAGTGCGAGATCTTCATCGTCGAGGGTGACTCCGCCGGTGGCTCGGCGAAGTCCGGCCGTGACCCGATGTACCAGGCCATCCTGCCGATCCGAGGCAAGATCCTGAACGTCGAGAAGGCGCGCATCGACAAGATCCTGCACAACCAGGAGATCCAGGCGCTGATCTCGGCCTTCGGCACCGGAGTCCACGAGGACTTCGACATCGAGAAGCTCCGCTATCACAAGATCATCCTGATGGCGGACGCCGACGTCGACGGCCAGCACATCAACACCCTGCTGCTGACCTTCCTGTTCCGCTTCATGCGGCCGCTCGTCGAAGCCGGCCACGTGTTCCTCTCGCGCCCGCCGCTCTACAAGATCAAGTGGGGCCGTGACGACTTCGAGTACGCGTACTCGGACCGCGAGCGCGACGCCCTCATCGAGATGGGCAGGCAGGCAGGCAAGCGCATCAAGGACGACTCGGTCCAGCGCTTCAAGGGTCTCGGTGAGATGAACGCCGAGGAACTGCGCGTCACGACCATGGACCAGGAGCACCGTGTGCTCGGCCAGGTCACGCTCGACGACGCCGCCCAGGCCGACGACCTGTTCTCGGTCCTCATGGGCGAGGACGTCGAGGCCCGGCGCTCGTTCATCCAGCGAAACGCCAAGGACGTCCGCTTCCTCGACATCTGAGTCGGTCTCAGCTGACCGCACAGAAAGGATCTTGACCAGCAATGGCCGACGAGAACACCCCCACGCCGCCGCCCGAGGAGAACGAGGACGGCAGCGCCATCGCGATGCGGATCGAGCCCGTCGGGCTCGAGACGGAGATGCAGCGCTCCTACCTGGACTACGCGATGTCCGTCATCGTGTCCCGCGCGCTGCCCGACGTACGCGACGGCCTCAAGCCCGTACACCGCCGCGTCCTGTACGCCATGTACGACGGCGGCTACCGGCCCGAGAAGGGCTTCTACAAGTGCGCCCGCGTCGTCGGCGACGTCATGGGCAACTACCACCCGCACGGCGACTCCTCGATCTACGACGCCCTGGTGCGCCTCGCCCAGCCGTGGTCGATGCGCATGCCGCTGGTGGACTCCAACGGAAACTTCGGCTCCCCGGGCAACGACCCCGCGGCCGCCATGCGGTACACCGAGTGCAAGATGGCACCGCTGTCCATGGAGATGGTCCGTGACATCGACGAGGAGACCGTCGACTTCACGGACAACTACGACGGCCGCTCCCAGGAGCCGACCGTCCTGCCGGCCCGCTTCCCGAACCTGCTGGTCAACGGCTCGGCGGGCATCGCGGTCGGCATGGCCACCAACATCCCGCCGCACAACCTGCGCGAGGTCGCGTCCGGCGCCCAGTGGTACCTGGAGAACCCGGAGGCCTCGCACGAGGAGCTCCTGGACGCCCTCATCGAGCGCATCAAGGGCCCCGACTTCCCGAGCGGCGCCCTCGTCGTGGGCCGCAAGGGCATCGAGGAGGCGTACCGCACCGGCCGTGGCTCCATCACGATGCGCGCGGTCGTCGCCGTCGAGGAGATCCAGAACCGCCAGTGCCTGGTCGTCACCGAGCTGCCCTACCAGGTCAACCCGGACAACCTCGCCCAGAAGATCGCCGACCTCGTGAAGGACGGCAAGGTCGGCGGCATCGCGGACGTCCGCGACGAGACCTCGTCCCGCACGGGCCAGCGCCTGGTCATCGTCCTGAAGCGCGACGCCGTCGCCAAGGTCGTACTGAACAACCTGTACAAGCACACGGACCTGCAGACGAACTTCGGCGCCAACATGCTGGCGCTCGTCGACGGCGTCCCGCGCACCCTCTCGCTCGACGCGTTCATCCGCCACTGGGTGACGCACCAGATCGAGGTCATCGTCCGCCGGACGAAGTTCCGGCTGCGCAAGGCCGAGGAGCGCGCCCACATCCTGCGCGGCCTCCTGAAGGCCCTGGACGCCATCGACGAGGTCATCGCGCTCATCCGGCGCAGTGAGACCGTCGACGTCGCGCGCGGGGGCCTCATGGAGCTCCTCACGATCGACGAGATCCAGGCCAACGCCATCCTCGAGATGCAGCTGCGCCGACTGGCCGCCCTGGAGCGCCAGAAGATCGTCCAGGAGCACGACGAGCTCCAGCAGAAGATCAACGAGTACAACGCGATCCTGGCCTCGCCGCAGCGCCAGCGCGAGATCGTCAGCTCGGAGCTGCAGCAGATCGTCGACAAGTTCGGCGACGACCGCCGCACCAAGCTGGTGCCCTTCGAAGGCGACATGTCCATCGAGGACCTGATCGCCGAAGAGGACATCGTCGTCACCATCACGCGCGGCGGCTACGTCAAGCGCACCAAGACCGACGACTACCGCTCCCAGAAGCGCGGCGGCAAGGGCGTGCGCGGCACGAAGCTCAAGGAAGACGACATCGTCGACCACTTCTTCGTGTCGACGACCCACCACTGGCTGCTCTTCTTCACCAACAAGGGACGCGTCTACCGCGCGAAGGCGTACGAACTCCCGGACGCCGGGCGGGACGCACGCGGTCAGCACGTCGCGAACCTGCTGGCCTTCCAGCCGGACGAGTCGATCGCCGAGATCCTCGCGATCCGCGACTACGAAGCGGTGCCCTACCTGGTGCTCGCCACGAAGGCGGGGCTCGTCAAGAAGACGCCTCTGAAGGACTACGACTCGCCGCGCTCCGGTGGCGTCATCGCCATCAACCTCCGCGAGAAGGCGGACGGTTCGGACGACGAGCTGATCGGCGCCGAGCTGGTCTCCGCCGAGGACGACCTGCTGCTCATCAGTAAGAAGGCGCAGTCCATCCGGTTCACCGCCACGGACGACGCACTGCGTCCCATGGGCCGAGCCACGTCCGGCGTCAAGGGCATGAGCTTCCGCGAGGACGACGAGCTGCTCTCGATGAATGTCGTGCGTGCCGGTACGTTCGTCTTCACCGCCACCGACGGTGGGTACGCGAAGCGGACCAACGTCGACGAGTACCGCGTCCAGGGTCGCGGTGGCCTCGGTATCAAGGCCGCCAGGATCGTGGAGGACCGCGGCGAGCTCGTCGGAGCCCTGGTGACCGAGGAGACCGACGAGATCCTCGCCATCACGCTGTCCGGCGGTGTGATTCGTACGCGAGTCAACGAGGTCAGGGAGACGGGCCGTGACACCATGGGCGTCCAACTGATCAACCTGGGCAAGCGCGATGCCGTCGTGGGCATCGCTCGTAACGCCGAGGCCGGCCGTGAGGCGGAGGAAGTCGACGGCGACGTCCCGCAGGACGAGGACGGCGTCGACATCGACGATTCCACCGCGGGTGAGACGGCCGTCGGAACGGACGAGGGCGGACAGTCCTCGGCCGAGTAGCGCGAGGAGTGAGTCATCGTGAGCGGAGCCACGGGCGCAGGCTCTACCGGGACATCCACCGGTACGGAAACCGAGAGCGGCCGTGGCTCCGCTCACGACGTCGATGACGTCAAAGGCTCAACCGACTCGACCGACTCGAACGAGTCTCATGGATCCCAGGGGGGAACTGTGACGGACACCCGAGGTCCGCAGACCCAGCAGTACGCGGCCGGCGAGAGCGGCGCCCTGCCGGGCGAGAGGCCGCAGCAGCCGGCCCAGCCGTATCACCCGCCGCAGGCGTACCAGAACTCACCGGACGGGACCCGCAGGCCGCGCACCGGGGCGCGCACCACCCCGCGTACGCGCAAGGCCCGTCTGCGGGTCGCGAAGGCGGACCCGTGGTCGGTGATGAAGGTCAGTTTCCTGCTGTCCATCGCGCTCGGCATCTGCACGATCATCGCGGCCGCCGTGCTGTGGATGGTCATGGACGCCATGGGCGTCTTCTCCACGGTCGGCGGCACGATCTCCGAGGCCACGGGCTCGAACGAGTCCAACGGCTTCGACCTGCAGTCGTTCCTGTCGCTGCCGCGCGTCCTGATGTTCACGACGGTCATCGCCGTCATCGACGTCGTCCTGGCCACGGCCCTGGCGACGCTCGGCGCGTTCATCTACAACCTCTCCGCGGGCTTCGTCGGCGGCGTCGAGCTCACGCTCGCCGAGGACGAGTGACCGTTCCCCCGGCTTTCTGAGGCCTGCAAGACCCGCTGGTGGGCGGGCCAGGACTATCGATTTTGGGACTGGCCCCCCAGTGCGCTAATCTTCAGGAGTCAGCGCGCGGGACACACACCGCAGAGCGCGGCGGGGCTATAGCTCAGTTGGTTAGAGCGCATCCCTGATAAGGATGAGGCCACAGGTTCAAATCCTGTTAGCCCCACATCATGAGGACCCTCAAGCGGAAACGCTTGGGGGTCTTCTGCTGTTCGCGTGTTAGCGGTGCAGGGCCGCGGGCGGACATGCCGATGGGCCCTCGCAGCCGTAGGGGATGGCTGGGGCCTCGTTCGACAGTCCTGCTCTTCTGTTGTGCGGTACTGCCGTGTTGCCGTGTTGCTGTGCTGCCGTCTCCGGGCGTGGTTGTGCGCCCGGCTGTTCCGTCTTTGGTGCGGGTCCGTCTGTGCTGCGTGCTGCTGATCTGTCTGTGGTGCTGTTCCGTCTGTGCCGCTGCTTTTTCTACGTCTACTGCTTGAGCGGCTACGTCTGCTGCGTGGTGCGGGCTACAGCTGCGTGGTGAGGGTCTCGGCCGCCAGGTGGCTGTCGGCGTTGCGCTGCTCGGTGTCGGCCGGCGGGCGGTGGCGGACGCTCGGGGAGGAGCCGTGGGCCTCGGCGCGGATCCGCTGCTTCATCGTCGGTGGCAGGGACCGCTTGAGCGACCAGTACGGGCGGGCCGCCGCGGGGGCGGGAGCGCTGACCGCCGCGGGCTGGGTCTTCTCCGTCTGCTGAGCCGGAGTGGCCGCGGTGGCCGGGGAGGTGAGTCCGAGCGCCGAGAACAGCGCGATGACTGCGGAGATGATGACGGTCCACAGCGTCATGACCTTCTGCTTGGTCATGGCCCCTCGCTTTCAGGTTGGGCGATTTGATTACTTTCCTCATGATGTGGATGGGGGCCCGGGAGTGGGGGACCGACGCTCGCGGGGCGTCGATATTCAGATGAACACCACTCGGATGGGCGCAACGGGCCGTTTCTACTGCT
The DNA here is from genome assembly GCF_042730865.1 of Streptomyces sp. NPDC059897. Classification (NCBI taxonomy): domain Bacteria; kingdom Bacillati; phylum Actinomycetota; class Actinomycetes; order Kitasatosporales; family Streptomycetaceae; genus Streptomyces; species Streptomyces sp. NPDC059897. The sequence continues at coordinate 169,857 of NZ_JBHWKQ010000009.1, forward strand.
GTCCTCAGGGGCCGAGTTGAGGTGGATCCAGGTCACCGATCGGTATCGATCGGTGTGTATAGTCGGGCGCCAGAAGTCCCCTACGTCAAAGGAAAGACGAGGTCGCGCGGTGAAGAAGCTTCTCCTGGTCGCACTGGCCGCCATCGGCGGGCTCCTCGTGTACCGCCAGATCCAGGCGGATCGCGCCGAGCAGGATCTGTGGACGGAGGCGACTGACTCCGTGCCCACGGGTTCGTGAGTATCGACAACAGTCACTTCATAGGGCCCCGGTCGCAGCAGCGGCCGGGGCCTTGTGCTGTCCGGGGCGTCTTCACCTGTGCGATCGCGTGGCAGGAATCCGTCGCACGCCGGACACCGCGTGGAGTGGAACGGCAGGATGGCCGTCCATGGGGAGACTCCTGAGGCGGCTGAGGAACGTGCGGCGCGGCCGGGCTCCGGCGAGGGGCGCTGCCGGGGCGGGGCTGTGCGCGGCCCTGGTGCTGGCGCTGCCGGGAGCGGCGTCGGCGGCCGGGAACGGCAATCCGTACGAGTTCGCCGAGGGCGCCCAGAGCGTCGACGGCGCGCGCAGTGGTGCGACGGCGGCGCAGCTCAAGGCGGGCACGACCTACCGGAGTTCACTCCCGGCGGGGGACGGTGCCATCGCCTACTACCGCGTCGAACTGGACGGGGCCGCCACCGCCTACGCCTCCGCCGTGGCCGTGCCGCCGCTGGGCTCGGGGATGAAGGCGACGGCCGCGGACGGCATCGCGGTGTCGCTGAGGGACCACCAGGGGAATCAGTGCGATGCCGAGCGGGCGACGTTCCGCTCCGGCTCCTATCCGCGGCCGGTCGCGGCAGCGGTCGAGCGGCCCGTACGCCCCGGAGAGCTGCGGTGCCAGTCGGCGGGGACGTACTACGTGGTCGTGGAACGGACGGCCGCGGCCGGGTCGAGCGAACGGGACTGGGGACTCGAACTGCGGGTGGCCACCGAGCCGGGCCTGGTGTCCGCCGCCCCGAGCGCGGGGGCACGGTCCTGGCCGTCGGAACCAGGGGCGCTGCCGTCGGGCTCGGGGGCGCGGCGCAGCGGAGGCACCGGGTTCAACGACGCGAGGGCGCTGACGTCCGGCACCTGGAAGGACCGGATCGGGCCGGGGCAGAGCCACTTCTACCGGGTGCCGGTGGACTGGGGGCAACAGCTCGCCCTCGGAGCCGAGTTGGACGGGCCGACCGGTGGCGGCGCCCGGGGGACGGTCCCGGGGGCGCTCGACATGGAGCTGTACAACCCCGCGCGGGCGCCGGTGGCGGCGAAGGGCGCCACGTACTCGGATGGCACGGCGGAGGCCGCGTTCGAGCCGCTGCCGCCCGTCGCGTACGGGAACCGGCTGCTGTCGCGCGGGGACGAGGCGGCGACCGGGCTCGCCGGCTGGTACTGGCTCAAGGTCACGCTCAACCCGGCGATGGCGGGGAAGGCCGGCACCGGGGGCCTCGGGATGACGTTGCGGGTGGCCGTCGACGGGGAGGCGAAGCAGGCGCCCGACTATGTGCGGGACCCGGGGGAGTTCCAGGTGACGTCCGAGGACCTGGCGGCCGCCGAGCGGGGGGAGGGCGGTGCGGAATGGGACTCCGGCACCGGGGCGGGGTCCCGCTCCGGTGCCGGGTCCGACTCGGGTTCGGGTGCGGATTCCGGGGGCGGGTCCGGGTCCGGTGCCGCGGGTGGGCGGGGCGATGCCTCCGAAGGTGCGGTCGCTTCGTCCGCGGCGTCGGGGGACGGCCTGATGACGGTGGTGGGGGTGTCCGGGGTCGGGACCGGGAGCGCGCTGGTGCTGTGGCTGGGGGTGTGGCGGATGGTCGCCGTGCGGAAGGTGCGGAAGCTGCAGCGGGCGCAGGGGTGAGCGGGGCGCGCCCCCGGCGCGGCTGAAGCGGTCAAGGGCAGTCAGGGGCGGGTCAGGGGCGGGTCAGGGGCGGGTCAGGGGCGGGTCAGCGCCCAGATGCCCACCGCGAAACAGGCCAGAGCCACGAGCAGCACAGGAATCGTCACCCTCGCGGGTGGTCCCGGCCGGACCTGGGGAACTTCTCCGTCGCCGGATGCGTACAGAGAGTGACGGACCTGGGGAGGGTCGAGCGGGGAGGGGGCAGACGGGTGCGGAGCGAGAAGCGGTTGTTCGGGGGCCGGTTCCGGGGCGTGTACCGGTACGGGCGCAGGTACGGGGCCCGGGGCGGGCGTGGGCGTCGGTTCCGGGGGGAGCGGTGGTGGCGTGGGCGCGGCCGGCGGCGGGGCGAGGCCGGTCGGTGGCGCTGGGGGCATCTCGGGCACGGGAGGTACGTGGGGCGCGGGTGGAGCCGGAGGGGCCGAGTGCGTGGAGGAAGCGATGCCCCCCGGGAACGCCAAGGAATCACCGGGCGCCGCCTCCTCGCGGGACGCCGCGAGCTCGGCGAAGGCCATGGGCTCCGGTGGCGCCGAAGGCCGTGGTGGGAGCGGGGTGTTGGCGGGTGGTGGCGGAACATGCGGCATGGCTGGGCCTGCCCCGGACTCGGCACCGCCCGTACCGGACCCGGCGCCGCTCCCGGTTCCGGCCCCAGCACCCCCGCTCACCGGCCGGGCCCGGCGGCCGCGTACCGCCGGGCCGCCGGGGCCGAAGCCCGGGGGAAGCGGGCCGAGTTGGTCGAAGACCTCGATCAGCTCGTCGTCGGGCCCCGGCTCCGGGAGGAGCTCGGCGGCGGCGAGGAGAGCCTTGCGGGCACCCGTCGCGGTACGGAACCGCGTATCGGGGTCCGGCTGCAACAGCCCGGCGAGCACGCCCCACAGCGGCCCCGGCACGCCCTGCGGCGCCCGCGGGGTGCCGTGCTCCTCGAAGTGTTCGATCAGCGCCTTGGAATCGGGCCTGGCGCCCTCCAGGAGGTGGAGCGCGACGAGCCCCGTGGCGAACAGATCCGCGGGAAAATCGGGTTCCGCGCCCATCTCCTGCTCCGGCGCGAAGTACCCCGGCGTACCCACCACATAGTCCGCCTCCGTCAGGCGCGGCTCGCCCTTGCGCATCGCGATGCCGAAATCGGACACGCGCACATGCGGCAGCCCGGTACCCGTGGCCTCCAGCAGCAGGTTGGCAGGCTTGATGTCGCGGTGCACCACCCCCTCGGCGTGCACCGCGGTGAGCCCCGCGAGCAGCTGATCGAGGAGAACGCAGACGAACTGGGGCGGCAGCGGCCCGTAGTCCGCGACGAGATGGACGAGCGAGCCCCCGGCCACCAGATCCATGGTGAAAAGGACCTTGTCGTCGTCCGCGGCCCAACTGGCCGGGGCCAGGACATGCGGATGATCGATGCGCAGCGCCTGCTCCCGCACGAAGCGCAGCAGCGTGTGGGCATCGGACTGCTGCAGGACCTTCGCCGCCACATAGCGGCGGCGCCGGTGGTCCCAGGCGCGCCAGACCGCGCCCACTCCCCCGCGGCCGATCGGATCGGCCAGTTCGTACCGGCCGGCGAAGACCTCACCCATGGTCGTGCGTCGCTCCCCTCCCGGAGCCGGACACAGTGCCGCGCCAGACCGGGGTCAGCTCTGGTGCGACTGGTAATGGGCGACCGCGTCGGAGGTGCGCCCCGCGCCGTACACCCGGAGAAACTCTGCCAGTTCGGGGTGGCTGGGGGCGAGCGAGTCCGCCGCCTCGATGATGTCGCTCGCGGCCGAGACGGAGCGCAGCAGCGACTGGATCTCGCGCACCACACGCTTCACCGTCGGCGCACCCGAACTGTTCGGCGCCTGCCCCGTGTTGCTGAGCACCGAACCACCCTGCGACTTCTTGATCTCTTCCATCCGCTCGGTGGCCTCGGCCGCGCTGACGCTGCCGTCGGCGACCTGACCCGCCAGCGACTGCAGCAGCTGCACACGCTGCACCACAGCAGGGTTACCGATCTTCGCGCGCTGACCGCTCATCAGCTGCGACAGCATGGGGGCCGAAAGCCCGAGCACCCCCGCGAGGCGGGCCTGGTTGAGCCCGAGATCCTCGATCAGCCGACGGAAGAGCGCCCCCAGCGGCTCCCCGTACCAGTTCCGCTGGAGCTCCCTGGCTCTTGCGGTGGCTTCCTGTTGTGCGGCGTCCATTGCGTCTCCCCATCGCTTCCCCAAGTACGGTCCTTCGCTGCCGCGAAGCACGTGGGGCATCTTACGGAGAGTGGTCGCCCGCCGGGACCCCCAATCTTTTTGCAGGATTCAGGGGGTGACCCGGTACTCTGGTCTGCGGTGCCGAACCGGAGCGTGAAACTTCCGGTGGAACGCACCGTTTCCGGGGCCTTAGCTCAGTTGGTAGAGCGCTGTCTTTGCATGGCAGATGTCAGGGGTTCGACTCCCCTAGGCTCCACAGCAGAAAGCCCCTCTGACCAGGTTCTCCCTGGTCAGAGGGGCTTTCGCCGTATCCGACCTCAGCGCTCGTCCTCCACGGACGTGTCCGCCTCGGCCTGCTTCGCCTGCACCTCGGGATCGAGAATGTCTCGGCCACTGCCGTCCACAGAAGTCAGCGGAGCACTGTCGGGAACCTCGGTGGCCGCCGGCGGCTCCACCAGCCAGTCCGGGTTGGCCTGCTTGTCCCACCACTTCCACGCGGCGAACGCGCCGCCCGCGAGGATGCCGAGCACGACAAGACGCTTGGCGACACGACCCGAGCGGGCCCGCCGCTCGTGCTTGCGCACCAGCTTGCGGATCTCCTTCGGCGAGACATCGCCACGCAGCCCCGAATAGGCGGCGCTGCCGCGCGCCGCGGCCTCCTTGCGCACAGGCTCGGAAGCGGCCACCGCCTGCTCGATGCGCGGTTTCGAGTACGCCGCCGCCTGCCGGGCAGCCTCACGGGTACGGGACGCCGCGTCATGCGCGGCCTGGTCGAGCTTCGGCGGGACATGCGTCCGCGCCTGCTCGAGGCGCGGAGCGAGATGCGCGTCGTACTGGACACGCGCCTGGTGCGCGGCCTGCGAAACCTTGGGACCGAGCGCGACGCGCGCCTCCTGCGCGTACGTCGTGGCACGGTCCCTCGCCGACTCGGCGTAGGGCGCCACCACTTCCGCGGCGTGCAGGACGCTGTCCTTCGCCGAGCCGGTCGCGGCACGCACGCTGTCGATGCGGGTCACGGGATCCTCCTCCTCGGTGGCGTACAGGTTTTTCACCTTTCCACCCTTTCGCGGATCATGCCTGCCGGGAGCGTCAATGCGGTGGTAAGGCTTGGTACGGCTAGATAAAGGGACTTGGCGACGACAATGCCACGGATCGTGGCGGGGCGCGCCTCTTCGACTGCGAGTAGACCGGTTTTCGGCTGCTGAAACCCCCGCACAACCCTGACAAGTCCGCCCGGGGCCACCGAGAGTGCGCCGTGCGAGGATCGGGGGGCACAAATGTCAACGGAAGGCAGATCGTGGCCGAGCAGCTGTACGCCACTCTCAGGACCAACCAGGGCGACATCGAGGTCCGGCTGCTGCCGAACCACACCCCCAAGACGGTCAAGAACTTCGTGGAGCTCGCCAAGGGCGAGCGTGAATGGACCAACCCGGAGACCGGGGAGAAGTCCAAGGCGCCCCTCTACGACGGCACGATCTTCCACCGCGTCATCGGCGGCTTCATGATCCAGGGCGGCGACCCGCTGAGCAACGGCACGGGCGGCCCCGGCTACCAGTTCGAGGACGAGTTCCACCCCGACCTGGCCTTCACCAAGCCGTACCTGCTCGCGATGGCCAACGCGGGACCCGGTACGAACGGCTCGCAGTTCTTCATCACCGTCCAGACCACCGACTGGCTGACCCGCAAGCACACCATCTTCGGCGAGGTCGTCGACGAAGCCAGCCAGAAGATCGTCGACGCCATCGCCGGCACGCGGACCAACCCGCGCACCGACCGGCCGGTCAACGACGTCGTGATCGAGACCGTCTCCGTAGAGACCCGGTAACCCCGCAGGGAACCTTTTCGCCCCGCTCGTCCGTCGCCTGTTCATAGGCACGGGGAGCGGGGCGGTGCGTTGCGCGGCCGCGCAACGACGACGAACGCACACCCGACCGCTCGACCACAGACCCGAGGGGACGACCGCCATGGACCAGGCGCCCGGCAGCCCACAGGAACCGAAGGACGCCCAGGACCTGCCCGGCTGCTACCGGCACCCGGACCGCCCGACCGGCATCAGCTGCACCCGCTGCGAGCGGCCCATCTGCCCCGAATGCATGGTCAGCGCCTCCGTCGGATTCCAGTGCCCGGAGTGCGTCCGCAACGGCTCGGGAACCGGACACGCACCCAACGCCAACCAGCCGAGGACCATGGCGGGCGGCACGATCACCTCCGACCCGCGGCTCGTCACGAAGGTGCTGCTCGGGATCTGTCTGGCCGTGTTCGCGGTGCAGATGACGGTCGGCGAGCGGTTCACCGAGCGCTTCGAGATGCTCGGCCTCGCCTGGGTACCCGACCTCGGCGGCCTCGAAGGCGTTGCAGAAGGCCAGTGGTACCGGCTGCTCACCGCGATGTTCCTGCACGGCTCCTACATCCACATCGCCTTCAACATGCTCAGCCTGTGGTGGATCGGCGGCCCCCTGGAAGCGGCCCTCGGCCGCGCCCGCTACATCGCGCTGTACCTCGTTTCCGGCCTCGCCGGCAGCGCACTGAGCTATCTGCTCGCCGCGCAGAACCAGCCCTCGCTCGGCGCCTCCGGTGCCATCTTCGGCCTGTTCGGTGCGACGGCGATCCTGATGCGGCGGCTCAACTACGATCTGCGGCCGGTCATCGCGCTGCTCGTGATCAACCTGATCTTCACGTTCAACCCGGCCTTCAACATCGCCTGGCAGGCCCACATCGGCGGCCTCGTCGGCGGACTGATCGTCGGCTACGCCATGGTCCACGCCCCGCGAGAGCGTCGCGCGCTCGTGCAGTACGGGGCCTGTGCGCTCGTTCTGCTCGCCGTGCTGGTCACCGTCGTCGTCAGGACCGCGCAGCTCACCTGAGACCGGTTGTCCACGGATGATGAGCAAGGTTGTCCACAGCGTGTGGCGGATCTTGTGCATCCTGTGGGGAACAGCTGTGCCCCTCGTCATCAACCTGGGTTTGACCAGGAGGGACAAGGGGCGAACAGGTGGTCGAGCGGGGTTGGGGTAGTCACACCGGCGTCAACGGGTGGGGGGTTATCCACAGATCATGCGACCTTTTCCACGGCTGTGGACAAACAATCGGAGTCTGTGGATAACTCAGTGGATAGCTCAGGGGAGAGCTGGTCCACGGTCGTGCCGGAGGGGCTGGTGCGGCTACTTCCACTGGGTGGAGACGCCGAAGCCGCCGGCGATGAAGCCGAAGCCCACGACGATGTTCCAGTTGCCGAGCGCCTTGATCGGCAGCGTGCCGTCGGCCACATAGAAAACGACGATCCAGACGAGCCCGATCAGGAACAGCGCCAGCATCACTGGTGCCACCCAGCCGCGGTTGGTCAGCTTGATATTGGCTGCCTGCTTCGACGCCGTCGGCGGCGTGTAGTCGGCCTTCTTGCGGATACGTGACTTCGGCACGAGGGTCTCTCCTGTCGATGCGCTGCGTGGCCGCGCAGAGTACGTGGGCTGGCTCCGGAGCAGCGTACAAGGGGAAGTTGTGGGGATTCCCCGTGCTCCTCCGGGCGTCCGTTAGCGTAGTGCTTCCGTGGCGTCGAAGGAGATAAGGGTACGTTGAGCAATTCCGCCGACTCTGCCAAGAGTTCCGCTCGTGGGCGCCTGCGGCCCGTGCGGTTGCTCACCGTCGGCGTTTTCGCGCTCGCCGGCCTCATCTTCTTCACCAGTTTCAATACGGCCAAGGGCACCAATATCCGGACGGACGGGTCCCTGCTGAAGCTCTCCGACCTCATCCAGGAGCGCAGCCGCAAGAACAAGGACCTGGAAGCGGTCAACAGTGGGGTCCGCGGCGACGTCGAGCGCCTCGCCGAGCGCGACAACGGGTCCACGGAGGCCGACGACGAGAAGCTGTCCGGTCTGGAGAAGGCGTCCGGGACGAAGAAGCTGAAGGGTGAGGCGATCTCCGTCACACTCGACGACGCCCCGCCGAACGCCGCCCCCAAGCTCCCCGGCTACCCCGACCCGCAGCCCAACGACCTGGTCATCCACCAGCAGGACCTGCAGGCGGTGGTGAACGCTCTGTGGCACGGCGGAGCGAAGGGCATCAAGGTCATGGACCAGCGCCTCATCTCGACGTCCGCCGTCCGCTGCGTCGGCAACACCCTGATCCTCCAGGGCCGCGTCTACTCGCCCCCGTACAAGATCACCGCGGTCGGGGACCCGGAGAAGCTGAAGCAGGCGGTCGCGGCCTCGCCGGAGATCCAGAACTACATGCTGTACGTCAACGCGTACGGGCTCGGCTGGAAAGTCGAGGACGACGGGCCGATGACTCTTCCCGGTTACTCGGGCACAGTGGATCTCCACTACGCGAAGCCCGTGAACTAGCCATGGAGTAGCCGCCGTACTGCCGTACTGGGGGGTCTGTGTCGGTACGTGTCGTCATCAGGACGTTCAGCGAACTCTGCATCACCGTCGGCGGCTTGATCGTGCTGTTCGTCGCGTACGTGCTGTTCTGGACCGGTGTGAAGGCCGACAGTGCGATGGGCGGTCAGATCGACGAGCTTCAGGACCAGTGGGCGAAGCGGCCGGTGGCCAGTGCGGCGCCGGGTGGCGGGACCAGTGCGGCGCCGCCGGAGCAGGGTCCGTACAAGGACGGCGAGCCGTTCGGCGTGATGTACATCCCGCGGCTCGGTTTCACGTGGAACAAGCCCGTGCTGCAGAACACGAAGGTCGACACCCTCAAGAAGGGGCTCGGGCACTACGCGAGTACGGCTCAGCTCGGGGAGAAGGGGAATTTCGCGGTCGCGGGGCATCGGCGTACCTACGGTGACCCGTTCAAGGACTTCCCGAAGCTGAGGCCGGGGGACCCGGTGGTGATCACCGATGGGACCACCTGGTTCACGTATGTCATCGACACCAAGCCGTACAAGACGCTGCCGAGCGATGTCGGTGTGATCGACCCGGTGCCGGCCAAGTCCGGTTACAAGGAGCCCGGGCGCTATCTCACACTGACGACGTGTGAGCCGGAGTGGGGTCACAGTCACCGGCTGATCGTCTGGGCGCATCTCGATGCCACTCAGCCTGTGGAGGCAGGCAAACCGAAAGCGCTGCGCCGTTAGTCTGGTGCCGTAATCGCAGAACGGTGGAAGGGGAGCCCGGCATGTACGGCTGGATCTGGCGGCATCTGCCGGGGAACACCTGGGTGAGGGCGGGGATCTCCGTCCTGCTCGTCCTGGCGGTCGTGTACGTCCTCTTCCAGTACATCTTCCCGTGGGCCGAGCCGCTGCTGCCCTTCAACGATGTGACGGTGAACGGCCAGTGAGCACCAGCAAGACCCGCATTCTCGTCGTCGACAATTACGACAGCTTCGTCTTCAACCTCGTTCAGTACCTGTATCAGCTGGGTGCCGAGTGCGAGGTGGTGCGCAACGACGAGGTGACGACCTCGCATGCGCAGGACGGTTTCGACGGTGTGCTGCTGAGCCCGGGTCCGGGTGCTCCGGAGCAGGCCGGTGTCTGCATCGAGATGGTGCGGCACTGTGCGGCGACGGGGGTGCCGGTGTTCGGTGTCTGCCTCGGGATGCAGTCGATGCAGGTGGCGTACGGGGGCGTCGTGGACCGCGCTCCGGAGCTGTTGCACGGCAAGACCTCGCTCGTCGGGCATGAGGGCAAGGGGGTCTTCGCGGGCCTTCCCGACCCGTTCACGGCCACCCGCTATCACTCGCTGGCGGCGGAGCCCGGCACCGTGCCGGAGGAGCTGGAGGTCACGGCGCGTACCGAGGACGGCATCATCATGGGGCTGCGGCATCGTGAACTGCCTGTCGAGGGTGTGCAGTTCCATCCCGAGTCGGTACTGACCGAGCACGGGCACTTGATGCTCGCCAATTGGCTTGTCGAGTGCGGGGACACGGGCGCTGTGGCCAGATCGGCGGGGCTCGCGCCGGTCGTGGGCAGGGCCTCGGCGTGACCGCGTTGCGCCCCGAGCAGGACGGTGAGGCCGGCGGGTTCGAGGACGCCGTGCGTCGCCTCGACGACCCGCTGAACGACCCGTTGCCGGGGCAGCACCCGTCGCCGTGGTTCCGGCCGTCGGGGGCGCAGGAGCAGGAGCAGGGGGCGCAGCCGGAGTCCCAGCAGGAGCGGCCGCGGGTGGAGGAATCGAAGCGCCGCATTGAGCCGGAGCCCGAGTGGTACGACCCGCAGGGGTATGCGCAGGACTGGTACGGCGGCGGGACACAGCAGCAGCGGGTTTCGGAGCCGGTGCCTGAGCCCGTCCACGCCCCCGTGCGGGAGGAGCCGGAGCCCGGGCCGGTGCGGGACGACGAGACCGTTGCCCTGCGCACCGCGGACACTCGGCGAATAGTCGAGACGCCGCCGGCGACTGGTGGCCGTGCCGCGCGTAGGAGGGCTGCCAAGCGGGGCGGTGGGCGGCACTCGGCGGCGACGGCCACGGAGCAGGAGCAGGGCTCGGAGACGGGAGCGGACGGGAAGCCGCTGTCCCGGGTCGAGGCGCGGGCCGCGGCGCGTGCGGCGAAGCCGGGTGCGGGGGTGATCGCGAGCCGGGCGGTCGGTGAAGTGTTCATCAGCATCGGGGTGTTGATGCTGTTGTTCGTCACCTATCAGCTGTGGTGGTCGAACATAAGGGCCCACGACATCGCCGGCAGTGCCCGGCACAGCCTCGAGGACGAGTGGGCCAACGGGGAGCGCAAGCCGGGCGCGTTCGAGCCGGGGCAGGGCTTCGCGATTCTCTACATTCCGAAGCTGGATGTCGTGGTGCCGATCGCGGAGGGCATCAGCAAGCCGCAGGTTCTCGACAAGGGCATGGTCGGGCACTACGACAAGGACAGCATTCCGACCGCGATGCCGGACGCGAAGCAGGGGAACTTCGCGGTGGCCGGGCACCGGAATACGCATGGAGAGCCGTTCCGGTTCATCAACCGTCTCGAACCGGGCGATCCGATCGTGGTCGAGACGCAGGACAAGTACTACGTGTACAAGATGGCGAGCATCCTTCCGCAGACGATGCCGTCGAACACGGCCGTGCTGAACCCGATCCCGGCGGACTCCGGATTCACCAAGCCGGGGCGGTACATCACTCTGACGACGTGCACTCCGGAATTCACCAGTACGTATCGAATGATCGTCTGGGGCAAGATGGTCGAGGAGCGTCCGCGGAGCAAGGGCAAGCCGGACGCGCTCGTCGAATAACCGGGGACCACCGGGCACCAGGCATCGGGCAGTACGGCGCACAGAGACGGGGCATGACGCAGTGGCAGCGACGACCGACCATGGGGAAGAAGCCGCACCGAAGGACCCCTCGCGCTCGCCCGCACCCCGGCGCGGCAAGATCGCGACGGCTGTCAGTGTCTTCGGTGAGCTGCTCATCACCGCGGGTGTGATCCTTGGTCTTTTCGTCGCCTATTCACTGTGGTGGACGAATGTCGTCGCGGATCGTGCGGCGGGCAAGCAGGGTGACAAGATCCGCGACCAGTGGAAGGGCAACGGCGGCCCCGGTGCTCTGGACACCAAGGACGGGATCGGCTTCCTGCACGTGCCCGCGATGAGCGGTGGTGAGGTGCTGGTCGAGAAGGGCACGGACGCCAAGATCCTCAACGACGGGGTCGCCGGCTACTACACGGATCCCGTGAAGGCGGCGCTGCCGACGAACGGGAAGGACGGCAACTTCTCGCTGGCGGCGCACCGGGACGGGCACGGCGCCAAGTTCCACAACATCGACAAGATCGAGAAGGGCGACCCGATCGTCTTCGAGACGAAGGACGACTGGTACGTCTACAAGGTCTACGACATCCTTCCGGAGACCTCGAAGTACAACGTGGACGTCCTCGACAAGGTCCCCGAGGAGTCGGGCAAGAAGAAGCCCGGGAAGTACATCACGCTGACGACGTGCACGCCGGTGTACACGTCCACGTACCGGTACGTGGTGTGGGGCGAGCTGGAGCGGGTCGACAAGGTGGACGCGGATCGGACGCCGCCGAAGGAACTGCGGGAGTGACAGGACGTCACTCCCGACAAGAGCTGGGCCCGAAGCCGCAACTTTCTCTTGCGGCTTCGGGCCCTTTGTCTTCTGCGGTGCCGGCGTTCGGCGCGTTCGGTGAGGTCACTTCAGGATGGTGAGGGGAGCTCCCGTGCTCCATTCCTCCAGCAGGCCTCGGGGTACGGCCGTGACGCCGGTCTCCGCGGCGATGTCGACTGCGTCTGTGGTGAAGCGGCATGTGGCCACGAAGAGGGAGATGTCGGAGACGCGAAGGACCTTGGCGCCGCCGAGGAACTTCTGCATGTCCGCGCTGGTGATCGAGAGGTAGGGGGCGAACCTCTTGCACTGGACGGCGACACGTCGGCCGTCAGGAGTGAGGGCGGTGATGTCGACGCCGCGGTCTCCGCGGCCGCCTCGGACGACGACATCGGTGCAGCCGTCGCGGCGGAGCAGGGCGGCGACGTGGTCCTCGAACTCCGAGCCGGTCATCGCGTCCATGGCCGCCATGGTGACGGTGTGGGTGCTGCTGGCCACGGGGATGCCTCCAGCCTCTGGAGCCGGGCCTGGTGGCGGCGCATTCGGTGTTCCACGTGCTGGATGCCTGCGCGGAGGTCGATCAGTTCGCGGCGGTGTTCGCCGGAGGTTTCGATCAGGGCGTTGAACATGGGGACGACGGTTTTGCCGAGGGTGTCGGCGATGCGCTGGTCGATGCGGGCGTCGAGTGTGTCGATGCCTGCCGCGTCCGGAGCGCTGACTGGTTGGGTGCGTGCCAGGTATTCCATGTCGAGGAGGTAGGCGCGGACCTGGCGGGCCACGTCGCTGTCGCGCAGGAGCATGGCGACGTTGAGGACGGCTCGGCGGGAGTAGAGAGTGAGGCTGGAACGAGGTTGTGGATAACTCGTTGGATAGCGTGACAGGGTGTCACGCTTGAATTGTTCCAGGTCAGAGCCCTGGAGGGTGACCATTCCGTTGATGGTCAGCTCCTGGTGGTGCCGACGCTTGAGCTGCCGGATTACGTCGGTGGTGACGCCGAAGTAGGCGGCGATCATCGCCGTCGTCACATGCATCCCGTCGGGCAGCAGCGACAGGGCCTTCACCTTGTCGAGAGTGTCCGTGCGTTCGAGCATGCTGTCACGGAAGGCCCTCGACTCGATCAGAGCCGTCTCGTTGATCATCACAAGTGTCCTTTCATCGCGAGGAGTTCGGATACTCCTCCGCACCTCGATCAACGAATCGGGACATATGAAGATACGGTCGACATTCGCAACCGTGTGTGGTTGTTCCTCCGGGTTGTCGTTCATGACGAACATGCCGAACGGCCGGAGCCCCGGCCCCCTCACGTGGAGGGGACCGGGGCTCCGGCCGTAAGCGGGTGGCGGGTGTCAGCCGCCGAGGTTGCCGCCGAAGATGCCGCCGTTGTCGTTGCCGCCGTTGCCGTTTCCGCCGCCGCCGACCGTGGTCAGGGTGACCGTGGTGTTGGCGGGGTCGGAGGCGGTGTTGGCCGCCGGGTCCTGGGTGATGACCCGGGCCTCGTCGCTCTGGTCGGCGCCGTCGGCGAACTGGACGTTCTTGAAGCCGGCGTCGTCGAGGATCTTCTTGGCGTCCTTGACGGTCTGGCCGACCACGTTCGGGACCGGGGTCTGCGCGCCTTCCTTGGCGACCTTCAGCGTGACGGTGGAGTCGGGCTCCGCCTGGCTGTTGGCCGGGAGGCTCTGGGCGAAGACCTTGCCGGGCTCGGCCGCGGTGCTCTCCTCCTCGGTGCAGGTCGCCTGGAGGTTGCTGTCCTGGAGCTGCTTGGTGGCCTCGTCGCAGGAGAGGTTGCCACCGGCCACGTTCGGGACGGTGACGAGTGCCTTCTTCTTGGCGACGGTCAGGGTGATCTCGGTGCCCTTCTCGACCTTGCCGCTCGAGGGGTCCTGCTTGGTGACCGTGCCGGGCGTCCGCTCGGACTCCTCGGTCTCCCGGTTGATGTTCTCGAAGCCCTTGTCCTTCAGCTCCGAGACGGCTTCGTCGTAGGACAGGCCCGTGACGTCCGGGATGGAGACCTTGGGGGCGCCCGTCGAGACGGACACCGTGACCGTGTCGTTCTTCTCGACGGTGGTGCCGGACTCCGGGGTCTGCGAGCAGATCTGGCCCTTGGGGTAGTCCTCGCAGGGGCCCGACTTGCTGGAGTCCAGCTTGAGGTCGCGGTTCTCGGCCATCTTCTCGGCCTCGCCGACCGTCTTGCCGACGAAGTTCGGGGCCTTGAACGACTCGTTGCCTACGCTGTCGCCGCCGAAGATCCACTTGCCGATCAGGACGGCGCCGACGAGCACCAGGATGCCCGCGAGGACGAGGAAGATCGTCGACGTGCGGTTCTTGCCCTGGCGGCGCCGGTCGGCCCGCTCGTCGTAGCCGAAGCCGCCGTCGTCCGGGTTGGTCGGCGGCAGCATCGACGTCTGGCCCGCGCCGTTCTGCGGGCGCAGCATCGCGGTCTGCTGGTCGTCGGGGTGGCCCCCGCCGTAGCCGACCGCGCCCATGGCGGCGGTGGCGGCGACGGGCTGGCCGTCGAGGCAGGCCTCGATGTCGGCGCGCATCTCGTCGGCCGACTGGTAGCGGTAGTCGGGGTCCTTGGTCAGCGCCTTGAGGACGATGGCGTCCATTTCGGGCGTGATCTCGGAGTCGAAGACCGACGGGGCCTGGGCCTCCTCGCGGACGTGCTGGTACGCGACGGCGACCGGGGAGTCGCCGACGAACGGCGGCCGTACGGTCAGCAGCTCGTACAGCAGGCAGCCGGTGGAGTACAGGTCGGAGCGTGCGTCGACCTGTTCGCCCTTGGCCTGCTCCGGGGAGAGGTACTGGGCGGTGCCGATGACGGCGGCGGTCTGCGTCATCGTCATGCCGGCGTCGCCCATGGCGCGGGCGATGCCGAAGTCCATGACCTTCACCTGGCCGGTGCGGGTCAGCATGACGTTGGCCGGTTTGATGTCGCGGTGCACGATGCCGGCGCGGTGCGAGTACTCGAGGGCCTGGAGGATGCCGACGGTCATCTCCATGGCGCGCTCCGGCAGCAGCTTGCGGCCGGAGTGCAGCAGCTCTCTGAGCGTGGATCCGTCGACGTACTCCATCACGATGTACGGGATGGAGATGTTGTCGACGTAGTCCTCGCCGGTGTCGTACACCGCCACGATCGCGGGATGGTTGAGCGAGGCGGCCGACTGGGCCTCCCGGCGGAACCGGGCCTGGAACGACGGGTCGCGCGCGAGGTCCACCCGCAGCGTCTTCACCGCCACGGTGCGGCCGAGCCGGGTGTCATGGGCGAGATAGACCTCCGCCATGCCACCACGGCCGAGCACCTGGCCCAGCTCGTACCGGCCGCCGAGGCGACGCGGCTCTTCCATTACCTACCAGCCCTCTCCGTCGGTCCCGACCGTCCCGTTCGGGTCGGGCGGTGTGCTGTCCGGGCCATACGGTACCCGGCCTGCCCAGCGTGACCTGGCCGCCACCGTGACCCGTGACAGGACCGGTATCGCCACGTGCATCTATGTGAACGACGGGTGACCGTGCTCACAAGGCGTGGTGAAACCGGGTTCCCTCGGCTCACTTCTTGCTGTCCACGACCGCCTTCATCACGTCTCGCGCGATCGGGGCGGCGAGGCCGCCGCCGGAGATGTCGTCGCGGTTGGCGCTGCCGTCCTCGACCACCACGGCCACGGCCACCGGCGAACCGGAGTCGGTCTTGGCGTAGGAGACGAACCAGGCGTAAGGCTTCTCACTGTTGTCGACGCCGTGCTGGGCGGTACCCGTCTTGCCACCGACGGTGACGCCGGGGATCTTGGCGTTGGCGCCGGTGCCGTCGTTGACGACCGTCTCCATCATCGACTGGAGATTCTGCGCGTTCTCCTCGGAGAGCGGCTGGCTCATCTCCTTGGGGTCCGTCTTCTCGATGGTGTCGAGGTTCGGGGCCTTCAGCTCGTCCACCATGTACGGCTCCATGAGCTTGCCGTCGTTGGCGACCGCGGAGGCGACCATCGCCATCTGCAGCGGGGTCGTGGCGGTGTTGAACTGGCCGATCGAGGAGAGCGCGGTCTCCGACTTGTTCATGTCGTCGTCGAAGTTCGAGGCGTTCGAACGGACGGGGATGAACTGCTCCTTGTTGAAGCCGAACTTGTCGGCCTGCTCACGCATCGCGTCGACGCCGAGGTCCGAGCCGATCTTGCCGAAGACGGTGTTGCAGGAGACCCGCAGGGCGTCCCGCAGCGTCGCGTTCTCGCACGGGATGTTGCCCTCGTTCTTCAACGGGGTCGTGGTTCCCGGCATGATCCACGGCAGCGGGGTGTCGGTCTTCTGGTCCGGCTGGTACTTGCCGCTCTCCAGCGCGGCCGCGGCCGTCACCAGCTTGAACGTCGAACCCGGCGGGTACGTCTCGCGCAGCGCGCGGTTCAGGAGCGGCTTGTCCTTGTCCTTGTCGAGCTGCGAGAACGTCTTGCCGTCCTCGGTGGAGTTCCCGGCGAAGGACGAGGGGTCGTACGACGGGGTGGAGGCGAGCGCGAGGATCTTGCCGGTGGACGGCTCGATGGCGGCGACGGCGCCCTTGCCGCGGTTCTTCAGGCCGTCGTAGGCGGCCTTCTGGGCCGCGCCGTTGAGGGTGGTGACGACGTTGCCGCCCTCCTTCTGCTTGCCCGTGATCATGTCGAGGGTGTTGCGGAAGAAGAGGCGGTCGTCGTTGCCGCTGAGGATGCCGTCCTCGAGGTTCTCGATCTGGCTGGCGCCGACGACCTGCGAGGCGTAGCCGGTGACGGGCGACCACATGGGCCCGTCCTTCCAGGTGCGCTTGTACTTCAGGTCGGTGCCGGTGGTCGCCTTGGAGCCGGTGATGGACTTGCCGTCGACGATGATGTCGCCGCGCGGCGTGGAGTACCGCTCGATGGCGACGCGGCGGTTCTCCTTGTCGGAGGCGAGCGAGTCGGCCTTCACGTACTGGAGCCAGTTGTCGCGGATCAGGAGGCCCAGGATCAACAGGCCGCAGAAGATCGCGATGCGGCGCAGGGGCTTGTTCACGGTCGGACCACCTGGGTCATCTCGGCGTCGGGACTTGGCGTCGGGCTCGGGGCGGGCCGCCGCGCGGTGTCGCTGATCCGGATCAGGATGCCGATGAGCGCCCAGTTCGCGATGACGGAGGAACCGCCGTACGCGAGGAAGGGCATCGTCATACCGGTCAGCGGGATGAGGCCCATGACACCGCCCGCGACGACGAAGACCTGGAGCGCGAAGGCGCCGGACAGGCCGACGGCGAGCAGCTTGCCGAAGGGGTCGCGGGCCGCGAGCGCGGTGCGTACGCCGCGTTCCACGATCAGTGCGTAGATGAGCAGGAGGGCCATCAGGCCTGCCAGGCCCAGTTCCTCGCCGAAGGTGGCGAGGATGAAGTCGGAGTTCGCGGCGAAGCGGATCAGCTCGGAGTGGCCCTGGCCCCAGCCGGTGCCGAGGGTGCCGCCGGAGCCGAAGGCCCACAGTGCCTGCATCGCCTGCTCGGAGTGGCCGGGCACGCCCTGCCGGCTGAGCATGTACTCCTTCATCGGGTCGAGCCAGGCGTCGACGCGCTGCTGGATGTGCGGTTCGAACGTGGCGACGCCGACGGCGCCGACCGCGGACATCATCAGACCGAAGACGATCCAGCTGGTCCGCTCGGTGGCGACGTACAGCATGATGACGAACATTCCGAAGAACAGCAGCGACGTGCCGAGGTCGGTCTCGAAGACCAGGATGAGGATCGAGATTCCCCAGACGACGAGGATCGGTCCGAGGTCGCGGCCGCGCGGCAGGTACAGGCCCATGAAGCGGCGCGAGGCGAGTGCCAGGGCGTCGCGCTTCACCATCAGGTAGCCGGCGAAGAAGATCGCGAGAACGATCTTCGCGAACTCGCCGGGCTGGATGGAGAAGCCGCCGATGTTGATCCAGATGCGTGCGCCGAAGATGTTCTGGCCGAGGCCGGGAACGAGCGGGAGCAGCAGCAGGACGACGGCGCCGAGCATGGAGATGTAGGTGTAGCGCTGCAGGACGCGGTGGTCCTTGAGGAAGAACAGGACCACGATGAAGAGCGCGATGCCCATGGCCGTGTACATCAGCTGCTTGGGTGCGGCGCTGCCCGCCTGGTCGATCGACTGGAGCAGCTTCGACTGGTCGAGCCGCCAGATGACCACCAGGCCCAGCCCGTTGAGCAGCGTGGCCAGCGGCAGCATCAGGGGGTCCGAGTACGCCGCGAACTTCCGTACGACGATGTGGGCGACGCCCGCGAGCAGGCCGAGGCCGAGCCCGTAGCCGAGCAGGCCCGCGGGGACCTCGCCGTCGATGGCGAGGCCGACATTGGCGTACGCGAACACCGGGATGATCACGGCGAACACGAGCAGTGCCAGCTCGGTGTTGCGCCGGCTGGGTGCTCCGATCGCTCCAATGGTCGACGTATGGGTCGTGGAGTTACTACTCATGGCGTGCTGAGGCCCCCAACGGCTTCTACTGCTGTGCGCACGCCTTGGCCAGCTGCTGCTCTTCCTCGGAAAGAGTGGGGCCAGGGGTGGGCGTGGGAGAGGTCTTGGACTTGCCGGACGAGGACGGGTTCGGCGTGGGTGTGGCGGGTTCCGAGCGGTACGAGGCCTTGGACGCCGTACCTCCTGTGGTGGTTCCGCCTGCTTCGCCCTCGCCGGTCTTCGCGTTCTTCTCGTTCTCGGCCTTGTCCCGTGCGGCCTGCTTCTCGCATGCGGTGGCCTGCGCGGACAGTTCCTGGATCTTGTCCTGGGCGGCTGCCAGGTCGCCTTCGGCGATGGTCGCGTCGACCTGCTTGCGCTGGTAGGGCGGCAGGTACTGGAGCTGGATCTCCGGGTGGTCCTTGTCCACCTTGGACAGGCTCACCCAGGCGAGGTCCTGGCTGATGCCGCGGTACAGCGCCACGTGCTCTTCGTTGGTGCCGACGTAGTACTGCGTCTGCGTCCAGCGGTAGCCGCCGTAGAGGCCGCCGCCGATGACGGCCAGCGCGAGGACCGTGTAGAGGGATCTCTTGAGCCACCTGCGGCGCGGCCGCGGCTTCACGAAGTCCTCGTCGGAGTAGGAGAAGCCGTCCACGGGGCCGCTGTCGGGCGGGCCGAACTCGCCGCCACCGCCGGCGGATCCGCCGTGGGCCTGGCGGCCGAGTCCGGCGGCGCGGCCCGCGGGCGTCTCCATCGCGTTGCCCTCGTGCAGCGCCTGCTGGTTCTCGGCGACCGCGCCGACGATCACGGGCGCGTCCGAGAGGTGGCCGGCGAGGGTGTCCCCGCTGTCGATGTCGAGGACGTCCGCGACGATCACGGTGATGTTGTCGGGGCCGCCGCCGCGCAGTGCCAGCTGGATCAGGTCCTGGACGGTCTCCTGCGGGCCCTGGTAGCTGGCGAGGGTCTCCTCCATCGTCTGGTGGGAGACGACGCCGGACAGGCCGTCGGAGCAGATCAGGTACCGGTCGCCGGCCCGGACCTCGCGGATGGAGAGGTCGGGTTCGACGTGGTCGCCGCTGCCGAGCGCGCGCATGAGGAGCGAGCGCTGCGGGTGCGTGGTGGCTTCCTCTTCGGTGATGCGGCCCTCGTCGACGAGGCGCTGCACCCACGTGTGGTCCTGGGTGATCTGCGTGAGGACGCCGTCGCGCAGCAGGTAGGCGCGCGAGTCTCCGACGTGTACGAGGCCGAGTCGCTGGCCCGTCCACAGCAGTGCGGTCAGGGTGGTCCCCATGCCTTCGAGCTGGGGGTCCTCCTCGACCATCATCCGGAGCTGGTCGTTGGCCCGCTGCACGGCGGTGCCGAGCGAGGTCAGGATGTCGGAGCCGGGCACGTCGTCGTCGAGGGCGACGATGGTGGAGATCACCTCGGACGAGGCGACCTCACCTGCGGCCTGGCCGCCCATGCCGTCGGCGATCGCGAGCAGCCGGGGGCCGGCGTAGCCGGAGTCCTCGTTGCCCTCGCGGATCATGCCTTTGTGTGATCCGGCGGCGAAGCGCAGTGACAGACTCATGCGCACCTGCCCAGCTGGCTCAGACTCCGGGTACAGCCGGTCGTGTCGAACCACACTGCCCACCCTCCGGTCGGGAGCGCGCCGGTGTCCGGGCCGGCAAGGCCCCGGACGTCCGCGTCGGCCCGCTCGCTCCGCTCGCGCTCATTCATGACGTAGCACTACTTCCGCAGCTCGATGACGGTCTTGCCGATGCGGATCGGCGCGCCCAGCGGGATGGGCTGGGGCGTCGTGAGGCGGGTCCGGTCGAGATACGTGCCGTTGGTGGACCCGAGGTCCTCGACGATCCACTGGCCGTCCCGGTCCGGGTAGATCCTGGCATGACGGCTCGACGCGTAGTCGTCGTCGAGCACGATCGTGCTGTCGTGCGCACGGCCGAGCGTGATCGTCTGCCCCTGGAGCGCCACCGTGGTTCCGGTGAGCGTGCCTTCGGAGACGACCAGCTTGCTGGGGGCGCCGCGGCGCTGGCGGCCACCGCCCCCTTGCTGCTGTTGCCGCTGCTGCGGAGGCGCGGCGGCCTGTCGTGCGGCCTGCTGCGAGCGCCCGCTCTCACGGCGCGAGCCGCGTGCGGTGACGCGCGTACCGAACAGGTCGCTGCGGATGACCTGGACGGCCACGATCACGAACAGCCACAGAACGGCCAGGAAACCCAGCCGCATGACCGTCAGGGTCAGCTCTGACATTGCCCCCGCTTCACCCTTCGGCTTGCCGGTAAACGATGGTGGTTTGGCCCACGACGATCCGCGAGCCGTCGCGGAGCGTAGCGCGGGTGGTGTGCTGCCCGTCCACCACGATGCCGTTGGTGGATCCGAGATCCTGGATCGTCGAGGGCGTTCCGGTCCGGATCTCGCAGTGCCGGCGCGATACGCCGGGGTCGTCGATCCGCACGTCGGCCTCGGTGGACCGGCCGAGCACGAGGGTGGCGCGGGAGATCTGGTGGCGTGTGCCATTGATCTCGATCCAGTGGCGCACGCGGGCGCCGGGCAGCGGGCCCGCGTCGGGCTGCTGTCCTTGTGCCGCGGGTGCCGCTTGCGGGGCCTGCGCCGGGCGGCCCGGCGGCGGCGCCGAGGGCATCGGCGGGGCCGCGGTGGGCTGCGGGTATCCGTAGCCTCCGGGCGCCTGGTTCGGCCGGGCGGCCGGGGTGGGGCGCTGCTGCTGGGGCCTGTCCTGGCTGGTGGACGACGCGAGGGTGCGGCTGCGTACCCGGTACAGACCCGTGTCCAGGTCGTCCGCCTTCTCCAGGTGCACCTTGATGGGGCCCATGAAGCTGTAGCGCTGCTGCTTCGCGTAGTCGCGCACCATGCCGGACAGCTCGTCACCGAGCTGGCCCGAGTAGGGGCTCAGCCGCTCGTAGTCGGGCGCGCTGAGCTCCACGATGAAGTCGTTGGGGACGACGGTCCGGTCCCGGTTCCAGATCGTGGCGTTGTTGTCGCACTCGCGCTGGAGCGCGCCCGCGATCTCGACGGGCTGCACCTCGGACTTGAAGACCTTGGCGAAGGTGCCGTTGACCAGCCCCTCCAGGCGCTGTTCAAACTTCTTCAGGACTCCCATGGGGCACCTCCTCCTTCTTTGCCGTCCTGCCTACTTGGTACTGCTTACTGATCGTATCCACGCGTCGGGAAATCGGCTGGTTCCCCCTGTCCGCCTGCTCGATGAGTGTCGACGCTCACAGCCCCTCAACCGGGCCCCTTGTCTGGGGATCGTAGAGGTGGCCTCCAGACAGTGTCCCGTACGCGGCTGTGGGCCGTGGGCGATCCAGGCCTCGGGTGCCCTGCGATGGCCCGCGGGAACGGGTGTGAATCCACCCTCCGCAGCGTGCTAATGTTTTGTTCGTCGGAAGGCACAGGGCCCGCAAGGGCACAGGGTTCGGAAGACACACTCGATTGCGCGAGTGGCGGAACGGCAGACGCGCTGGCTTCAGGTGCCAGTGTCCTTCGGGACGTGGGGGTTCAAATCCCCCCTCGCGCACAGCGAAAAGCCCCGCAGATCCTCGGATCTGCGGGGCTTTTGCGTTGCCTGTCGGCAGGCGGGTGCCGGAAGGCGGGTGCGCAAACCCACAGGGCCCCGCGGCCGACCGGTCGCGGGGCCCTGTGGGTTATGTCACGCCACTACGCGCGCGTGCTCGCGTGCTCGCGTGCTCAGGCGGCGAAGCGGGCGGCGAGTGCCTTGCCCTTCTCCTCGGCGTCCGCGAGGGCCTTGTCGCGGGAGGCCTCGAAGAGCGGGACGAGCTCGGCCATCGCCGGGTTCTGCGGGGCCATGGTCAGCTCCGGGACGATGAAGTCCAGGTCGAGGCCGAGGCCGTCGCGCAGGGCCGCGCCCAGGAAGTTCTGCACGTACTCGAAGCCCTCGCGCGGGGTGCCCGGCGCGTAGGAGCCGCCGCGGCTGGCGACGACGGTGACCGGGGTGCCCTTGGCGGACTGGGTCTCGGGGCCCGAGGTGCGGCCCATGAGGATCACGTTGTCCAGCCACGCCTTCAGCGTGGAGGGGATCGAGAAGTTGTACATGGGGGCGCCGATGAGGATGGCGTCCGCCTGCTCCAGCTCCTCGATGAGCTTGACGCGCTCGGCGAAGACGGCGGCCTGCTCCGGCGTGTGGGCGTCGGCGGGCACGAAGCCGGCCAGGTGGGCGTCGGCGGTGATGTGCGGCACCGGGCTCGCGGCCAGGTCGCGGTAGACGACGGTGCCCTCGGGGTGCTGCTCCTGCCAGGCCTTGCGGAAGGCGTCCGTGACGGCGCGGGACGCGGAGGCCTGGCCGTCGAAGACGGAGGAGTCGATGTGGAGGAGGGTGGCCATGGTTCTCTCCCGTGAGGGTTGAGTGCGCTCCGCGAGGATGGGGGCGCGGTAATTGAGTATGTAACTAGTAATAGCACAGCGGCTTACTTTTTTTCATCCCCATACGAGAACGCAGTACGCTGGAGGCATGGTGGGCAGCGGGGAAGACATGAGCGAGGCGTGCGCGGGAGGCGCCGTGACCCACGAACCCCAAAGGTGTTCGACGGTCGACATCGGCATGACGCGCGTCTTCGGACTGCTGGGCAAGCGCTGGACAGGGCTGATCGTGTCCGTCCTGATGAGTGGCCCGAGACACTTCGCGGATCTGCGCCGGGCCATCCCCGGCATCAGCGAGCGCATGCTCTCCGACCGGCTGACCGAGCTCGGTGGGGCCGGCCTCGTCGTGCGGCAGGTCGACGAGGGGCCGCCGCTGCGGGTCTCCTACCGGCTGTCGGCGGCGGGTGCCGCGCTGCAGCCCGCGCTGCGGGAGCTGGGGGACTGGGCCGGGAAGTATCTGGGGGCCGAGGGCGGGACGTGCCCAGAGGAGTTCCGTAAATAGAGGGGTTCCGTAGATGGAGGAGTTCCGTAAAGAGGGGTGTGCTCGGGCCTGCCTGGACCTGCCTGGACCTGCCTGGGCCTGGTGGGGCTGGAGACAGCGGGCCCGCGGAGTGAGCGAGTTGTGCACGTGCTGAGGGTTTTCCACAGGCCCTGACGGGTTTTCCGGACCGGCGGTACGGTCGTGACCGATTGCACGCGACGTGCGGGGACGGCCCCGTGCGTGACATTCGTACGGGGCGGGGGAGGCGGTCGGTCGTGGGCGGATCGGATCACGTGGCGGTGCCGCGGCAGAGCGGGGCGGCGGAGGCCGAGAAGGCCGGGGCGCGGCGGTTGCCGCGGGTGCCGGGGTTCGCGGCGGTCGCCGGGGAGTCGGGCGGCTCGCCCAAGGCGGAGGGCAAGGCGCTGCGCGGGAAGGTGCCGCGCAGCACGCACCGGGACTTCTCGGTGGACCCGGACCGGCCGGACGGGCCCGCCGCCGTCGCGGAGTCGAGCCGGGGCAGGATCCCCGAGCTCACACCGATACGGGTGGGCCGCATGGCCGCCACCCCCTTCGCGTTCCTGCGCGGCTCCGCGGGGCTGATGGCGTACGACCTCGCGCGCACACCCGTGACCGGGATCGGCGCCCAGATCTGCGGTGACGCGCACGCGGCCAACTTCGGCCTGTACGCGGACGCGCGCGGCGGCCTCGTCATGGACCTCAACGACTTCGACGAGACGGTGCACGGCCCCTGGGAATGGGACCTGAAGCGGCTCGCCACGTCCCTCGTGCTCGCGGGCCGGGAGGCGGGGGCCGACGAGGACACCTGCGAGGAAGCGGCGCACGACGCCGTCGGCGCCTACCGGCGCACCATGCGGCTCCTCGCCAAGCTGCCCACCCTGGAGGCGTGGAACGCGATCGCCGACGAGGAGCTCGTCTCCCACGCGAACGCCCGCGACCTCCTCGGCACCCTGGAGCGGGTCTCCGAGAAGGCCAGCAGGAACACCAGCGGACGGTTCGCCGCCAAGTCCACGGTCGCCGTCGAAGGCGGCGGACGTCGGTTCGTGGACGCGCCGCCGGTGCTGCGCTCGGTGCCCGACGGGGAGGCCGCGGCCGTCGCGAGCGCGCTGGGCCCCTACCTGGACACCCTGTCCACGGACCGGCTGCCGCTGCTGGGGCGGTACGCGATCCATGACGTGGCGTTCCGTGTCGTCGGCACGGGCAGCGTCGGCACCCGCTCCTACGTGGTGCTGCTCCTCGACCACCGGGGCGAGCCGCTCGTGCTCCAGGTGAAGGAGGCGCGGGCCTCGGTGCTGCTCCCGCATCTGCCGGTGGCCGGGTTCGCGGCGGAGCCCGTCGGGCACGAGGGCCGGCGGGTGGTGCTCGGGCAGAAGCGCATGCAGGTCGTCAGCGACATCCTGCTCGGCTGGACCACGGTCGACGAACGGCCTTTCCAGGTGCGGCAGTTCAGGAACCGCAAGGGCAGCGTCGACCCGGCCGCCCTCGCCGCCGACCAGATGGACGACTACGCCCGGATGACCGGCGCCCTGCTCGCCCGCGCCCACGCGCACAGCGCGGACCCGCTGCTCGTCGCCGGGTACTGCGGCAAGAACGAGGAGCTGGACGAGGCGGTGGCCGCGTTCGCCGTCGCCTACGCCGACCGGACCGAGGCGGACCACGGGGAGCTGGTGCGGGCCGTGCGCGAGGGGCGGGTGGCGGCCGAGGCGGGCGTCTGAGGAGCGGGCCGCCGCGGCCGTTCCGGCACGGTCAACACCGTGCCCTACGCTGGTCGTGTGACGACCCCGGAGACCGACGATGTGGCAGGGCAGCCGGAGGAGCAACCTCGGGAGCGCCTCAAGGACCGCCTGAAGGAGCGCCTCAGCGAGCG
Source organism: Streptomyces sp. NPDC059897 (assembly GCF_042730865.1). NCBI lineage: Bacteria > Bacillati > Actinomycetota > Actinomycetes > Kitasatosporales > Streptomycetaceae > Streptomyces > Streptomyces sp. NPDC059897. Next base: position 195,082 of record NZ_JBHWKQ010000009.1, read on the forward strand.
GGCCGAACAGCGGAGCGCCGAGCAGGCCGCGGAGCGGCCCGAGGAGCGCCTCGAGCGGGCCGTGCGCGCTGCCGAGCAGGCGCTGATCGAGTTCGAGATCGCCGTGGAGACCTTCCGGGTCGAGGTGGAGAACTTCTCGCGCCTGCACCACCAGAAGCTCGGGCCGATGTACACGCGGCTCGACGAGCTGGAGGCGTTGATCGCGGAGGCGCTGGCGGCCCGCAGCGGTGACCCCGAGGACCGCCGCAAGGCCGACGAGGCGCGAGCGCGGGTGATGCCGATGCCCGGCGTCGAGGAGCTGTTCCACGGGTGGATGGACGGGGACGGGCTGTTCCCCGAGGCCAGCGCGATGCTGACCGATCAGCCGGTGCGGCCGCCGCAGCGGGTGCGGCCCAGCGAGGAGGCCCGCAAGCTCTACCGCGAGCTGGCCCGCAAGGCGCACCCGGACCTGGCGCAGGACGACCGGGAGCGGGAGCGGCGCGACGAGTTCATCTCCCGGGTGAACGCGGCGTACGGCCGGGGCGACGCGGCGCTGCTGCGTGAGCTGGCCGAGGAGTGGGAGAAGGGGCCTGCGCCGGTCGAGCAGCAGCCGAGCGAGAGCGAGGAGCTGTACGCCCGCCTCGAGTGGCTGGCGCAGCGCAAGGAACTGCTCACGGCGGTGGCGCAGGAGCTGGAGGAGAGCGCGATCGGCTCGATGCTGCGGATGGCGCCCGACGACCCGGACACCTTGCTCGACGAGATCGCCGAGAAACTGCTCGCGCAGGTCGCCGCGCAGGAGGCCGAGCTGGAGCGGCTGACCGCTTCCTGAGGCCGGTGGTGCGGGGGCCCGGGGCCCGAGGGGGTAGCGTCGGGGGCATGGTTTTCGGTTCTGGTGTGCCCACGGTCGCTGTCGACGAGCTCAAGGAAGAGGACTTCCTCCTCGACGTCCGTGAGGACGACGAGTGGCAGGCGGGTCACGCGGCGGGCGCGCTGCACATTCCGATGAGCGAATTCGTCGCCCGCTACGGCGAGTTGACCGAGGCGGCGCCGCAGGACGGCCGGGTCAACGTGATCTGCCGCTCCGGCGGACGCTCCGCCCAGGTGACGATGTATCTGGCCCAGCAGGGCGTCGACGCCGTGAACGTCGACGGCGGCATGCAGGCCTGGGAAGCCGCCGGCCGCCCCGTCGTGGACGACAACGGGCAGCCGGGCGGAGTGGCCTGAGGGCTGATCGCCGAGGCGATCGGCCGTGATTGACCGTGATCGGCCGTGGTCGACTCGGAGGGCTGATCTCCGGGTTGATCAGCCCAGGGGGTGCGCCGCCAGCAGGTCGCCGAGGGCCTCCTCGTGGGCGGCGGCCGGGCCGAGCGAGAGTTCCAGGTGCTTGGCCCACGCGTGATAGCGGTGCAGCGGGTAGTCCGTGTCCGCGCCGAAGCCGCCGTGCAGATGCTGTGCGGTCTGCACGACGCGGCGTACGCCGTCGGACGCCCACGTCTTGGCGACCGCCACGTCCCCCGCGACCGGTAGCGGGCCGCTCGCTCCACTGCTGATCCGCCAGGCCGCCTGCCACAGGGTGGCCTCCATGGCGCGCAGGTCGATATAGCGGTCGGCCGCCTGCACGGCCACGGCCTGGAACGTGGCGATGGGGTGGCCGAACTGCTCCCGCTTGCCCGCGTAGTCACTGGTCATCTTGAGGACGCCCTCGCCGAGGCCGAGCGCGAGCGCGCAGGTGCCGGTGGCGAGCAGGTCGTGCAGGCGGGACCAGGCCGTGGCGTCCTCGATGAGGTGCCGCTCCTCGACGCGCACGCCGTCCAGGCGCAGCTCGGCCTGACGCTCGCCGGTCGTCGATATCTGCTCGGCGAGCGTGAGCCCCGGTACCGGTACGTCGGAGAACGGGCCGGGGAGCACCGCGAGCACCGCTTCCCCCTCGCCGGTGTGGGCCGGGACGAGGATCCGGTCGGCGCCGAAGGCCCAGGGCACGGCTGTCTGCACGCCGTCGAGCACCCAGGCGGCCGGGCCCGCGTCACTCTCCTTGCGTGCGGTGACGGCCAGTTCGGCCGGGTCGTGTCCCGTGCGGCCCGCTGCGGCGACGGTCAGCGCGAGTTCGCCGCGCGCGGCGCCCGGGAGGATCTCCTGCCGCAACTCGGCTCCGCCGCAGGCCTGTACGACCGTCGCGGCCGCACTGTGTTCGAGCAGCGGGATCCGGGCGAGGACCTTCGCCGACTCGCGCAGCACCAGGCAGAGCGCGATGGCGTCGAGTCCCGCTCCGCCGTGTTCGGGACCGATCAGCAGGCTGAGCAGGTCGGCGTCGGCGGCCTTCGCCCACAGCGCCCGGTCGAAGTCCTCGGCGACCGCGCCCGAGGTGAGCGAGGGGCTGGTTACACCGTCCGGCGCGACCGGCCCGAACACCGCCTGCGCCGCCTCGACGGCCGCCTGTTGCTCCTCGGAGAAGGTGAAGTCCACTGGCCTTTCCTCCCGTTGCTGCCGTTTCCGCCGTTCCTGGCACAGCCGGCGTGCCTGTCGTACCGCGCCCGCGATCTGACGGGTCGTCAAGATAGAACAGGTTCTACGAGAAGGGAACAGCGCCCGGCGGGCGACCTGGGGGCGACCTGGAGGCGCCCCGGCAGCGGTGCGCCGGGCTCAGCGGTCGAAGTCCAGTTCCACCTTCTCCGTGGTCGGGTGCGACTGGCAGGCCAGCACATAGCCCGCCTCGGTCTCCTCGGCCTCCAGCGCGAAGTTCCGGTCCATGCGGATCGAACCGGAGACCAGGAACGCGCGGCAGGTCCCGCAGACGCCGCCCTTGCAGGCGTACGGCGCGTCCGGCCGGTTGCGCAGCACGGTCTCCAGCAGGGACTCGCCGTCCTGCACGGGCCAGGTCCCGGCACGGCCGTCGAGCTGCGCGGTCACCGTGCTGTGCGCGGGCGTCGGAACGGTTCGGCGCTCCTTGGCCGGGCCGTCGTCCACGTGGAATATCTCCTCGTGGACGCGATCGCGCCGCACACCGAGGGCGCGCAGTGCCCGCTCGGCGCCCTGCACGAGCCCGTACGGTCCGCACAGGTACCAGCCCGCCACCCGCTCCACCGGCAGCAGCGCTGGCAGCAGCGCCGCGAGCCGCTCCTGGTCGAGCCGGCCGGACGCCAGGCCCGCCTGCTGATCCTCCCGGGAGAGCACGGTGACCAGCTGGAACCGGTCCGGGTACCGGTCCTTCAGGTCGGCCACCTCCTCCAGGAACATCGTCGACGCGGTGGTCCGGTCGCTGCGTATCAGGCAGAACCGCGCGTGCGGCGCCCGCTCCAGGAGGGTGCCGGCGATGGACAGGACGGGGGTGATGCCGCTGCCGCCGACCACCGCGGCGTAGTGCCCGGAGGCGGTGTCGGAAGTGGGGTCGAGGGTGAAGCGGCCGGCCGGGGTCATCACCTCCAGCTCGTCCCCGACGGCGATCTCCTTGTGCGCGTACGTGGAGAAGGCGCCTTCGTCGACCAGGCGCACGCCCACTCTCAGGCTGCTCGGTGCCTCGTGCGCCGGGGCGGTCGAGCAGATCGAGTACGTGCGCCGGATCTCCGCTCCGTCCACGGTGCGGCGCAGGGCGAGGTGCTGTCCCGGGGTGAAGCGGTAGGCCTCGCGCAGCTCTGGTGGCACGGCGAGGGCCAGCGCCACGGAGTCGTCGGTGAGCCGGTCGACCGCCGCGACGCGGAGCCGGTGGAAGCGGGCGCGTCCCCCTTCGTTGGCCATCACAGCTCCTTGAAGTGGTCGAAGGGTTCGCGGCAGGACAGGCAGCGGCGCAGCGCCTTGCAGGCGGTGGAGGAGAACCGGCTCAGCAGCTCGGTGTCCGTAGACCCGCAGTGCGGGCAGGCGATCGGCTTGGCGTCGGGTGGCAAGGTGGCGGCGGTGTGTCGGGTCGGGCCGAGGGACAGGGCGACCGGGCCCGCGGGGTCGCGTGTGGTGCGCGGCGGCGCTATGCCGAACTCCCGCAGTTTGCGGCGGCCTTCGGGCGTGATGTCGTCCGTCGACCAGGCCGGGGAGAGCACCGGGCGGACGGTGACCTCGGGAATCCCGTGCTCGTGCAGCACTCGCTCGATGTCGGCCGACATGGTCCCGATGGCGGGGCACCCGGTGTACGTGGGGCTCAGCTCGACCTCCACGCGGCCGGGCCCGCGCGTGTGCACGGCGCGCAGCACACCCAGCTCCTCCAGGTTCAGGACGGGCAGCTCGGGGTCGGGTACGGACCCGGCGAGCCTGCGCAGTTCGGCCTCGAGCGGTGTCTCCCGGTGGGTGTGCGCCGTGGTCACCATGACGCCCCCGGGTGGCTGCGGTGCAGATGCTGCATCTCGGCGAGCATCCGGCCGAAGGACTCGGTGTGCACGCCCTGCCGCCCGGCCCCCGCGCTCCAGGCGCCGAGCTGCGGCCCCTTGGGCACGGTGAGTGTCGCCTCTCGCAGCGTGCCGGTGACGGCCTCGGTCCACCTCGCCCGCAGGTCCTGCGGGTCGACGTCCAGACCGGGGACCGGCTGGAACAGCTCGCCGGTGTACCGCCACAGCGCGTCGACCGCGCGCTGCATGCGGCCATGGCTCTCCTCCGTGCCGTCGCCGAGGCGCAGCGTCCACTGCCGGGCGTGGTCCTGGTGGTAGGCGACCTCCTTGACCGCCTTGGCGGCCAGGGGAGCGAACTCGGACTCCGCATCGGCCAGTTCGGCGTAGAGGAGCTGCTGGTAGGTCGAGAAGAAGAGCTGCCGGGCGATGGTGTGGGCGAAGTCCCCGTTGGGCTGCTCGACCAGTTGGACGTTGCGGAAGGCGCTCTCCTCGCGCAGGTACGCCAGCTCGTCCTCATCGCCGACCAGGCTCAGCAGGACGCGGGCCTGGCCGAGCAGGTCGAGGGCGATGTTCGCGAGGGCCACCTCCTCTTCGAGGACCGGTGCGTGGCCCGCCCACTCCCCCAGGCGGTGCGAGAGCACCAGCGCGTCGTCGCCCAGGGCCAGGGCGGCGGCGGACACGGAGTCCGTCGTCCCTCGGGCGGTCGGCCGTGTCGTCTCGGGCTGCGTCACAGGTGCTTCACCCCTTCCGGGATCTCGTAGAACGTCGGGTGCCGGTAGGGCTTGTCGGCGGCGGGCTCGAAGAACGGGTCCTTCTCGTCCGGCGACGAGGCGGTGATCGCGGCGGACGGCACGACCCACAGGGAGACGCCCTCGCCGCGGCGGGTGTAGAGGTCGCGCGCGTTGCGCAGGGCCAGCTCCGCGTCCGGGGCGTGCAGGCTGCCGGCGTGCGTGTGGGAGAGGCCGCGGCGGGAGCGCACGAAGACCTCCCACAGGGGCCAGTCCGCGGTGCCGGGGGCCCCACCGGTGGCGCTGCTCGGGGTGTCGCTCATGCCGCCCTGCCTTCTCGCGTCGCCGTGCTGGATGGGGAGTGCTTGGCCGCGTGGGCCGCGGCGGCCTCGCGCACCCACGCGCCCTCTTCGTGGGCACGCCTGCGCTGGGTGATGCGCTGTTCGTTGCACGGGCCGTTGCCCTTGAGAACGGCCTTGAACTCCGACCAGTCGATCGGTCCGAAATCGTGCTGCCCCCGCTCCTCGTTCCACTTCAGTTCCGGGTCGGGGAGCGTGAGTCCGAGGGATTCGGCCTGGGGGACGCAGATGTCCACGAAGCGCTGGCGCAGCTCGTCGTTCGAATGGCGCTTGATCTTCCACTCCATCGACTGGGCCGAGTGCGCGGACTCGTCGTCGGGCGGGCCGAACATCATCAGGGAGGGCCACCACCAGCGGTCCACGGCGTCCTGCGCCATCGCGTGCTGGGCCTCCGTGCCGCGGCTGAGCGCGAGCAGCAGCTCGTACCCCTGCCGCTGGTGGAAGGACTCCTCCTTGCAGACGCGGACCATCGCCCGCGCGTACGGCCCGTACGAGCAGCGGCACAGCGGCACCTGGTTGGTGATCGCCGCGCCGTCCACGAGCCAGCCGATCGCTCCCACGTCGGCCCAGGTCAGCGTCGGGTAGTTGAAGATCGAGGAGTACTTCTGGCGGCCGCTGTGCAGCTTGTCGAGCAGCTCGTCGCGGCCGGTGCCGAGGGTTTCCGCCGCGCTGTAGAGGTAGAGGCCGTGCCCCGCCTCGTCCTGGACCTTCGCCATCAGGATCGCCTTGCGGCGCAGGGACGGGGCGCGCGTGATCCAGTTCGCCTCCGGCTGCATGCCGATGATCTCGGAGTGGGCGTGCTGGGCGATCTGGCGCACGAGCGTCGCGCGGTAGGCGTCGGGCATCCAGTCGCGGGGCTCGATGCGCTCGTCGGCCGCCACCGCCGCGTCGAACACGGCCTGGAACGCGGCGTCGCCCGGCTCGGCGGTGCCGTCCGTCCGTGCCTCGGCTGCGCGGTGGTGCGGGGTTGCTGTCGCCATGCCCGGTCCCCCTCGACCTTGGGTGCCCGACCTCGGGCGGGGGCTCCATGCTCCCGACCGATCGTTCGGTTCGTCGGATTCAATGGTGGGTCTCGGCGCCGTAAGGTGTCAACCCTGTGCGGTCGGCCTGTGGATAACCTCGGACGTCTGTGCCGTGCGGGCGCTCCCCAGTACGGTTCCGGTGCGTCGTCTCGCGCGGCGACGGCTCGGAACCGGTTCGTCGCGGGGGCGCCGAACGGCGGATGACCAGGCGCCGGCGGAACCGGATCGGGATCGGGGAGTACCGATGGAGACAGAAGCAGGCGCCGCGGACGAGGGCGCCCGGCTCACGACGGAGCCGGCGGCTCCGCCGCGACCCCGTCTGTCCGAGCCATCGGGACCCGGGTCCGAGCCGTCAGGGCCGGAGTCCGAGCCGTCTGGGCCGGGCCCCGAGTCGCGGGAAGCGGGAGAGCGGCGCGGGCTCGCGGCGCTCTCCCCCGGCCATCAGCTGACCGCCGTCCTCGCCCTCATCGGCGTCGCGCTCGTCACCGGCGTGCACATCCTCATGGTGTTCCTGCACGTCGCGCCGACGAACACGATCACCAAGCAGCACGGTGAGCTCGTCGGCGCGTGGATCTACCCGGAGTTCGAGCAGAACTGGAAGCTGTTCGCGCCCAACCCGCTGCAGCAGAACATCGCGGTGCAGGCCCGCGCCGAAGTGCGCACGCCCGACGGCGAGCTGCGCGCGACCCGCTGGTACGGACTGTCCGCGCAGGACGGCGTCGCCATCGACGGGAACCTGCTGCCCAGCCACACCCAGCAGAACGAGCTGCGCCGCGCCTGGGACATCTACACGGGCACGCACGACGCGCAGAACCGGCCCAACGGCCTGCGCGGCACCCTGTCCGAGCAGTACCTGCGCCGCATCCTCGTGCTGCGCCTAGACCGGCTCGGCGCCGCGGGCAAGGGCGAGACCGTCGAGCGCGTCCAGATCCGGTCGAAGACGACCAGTGTCGCGCCCCCGAAGTGGAGTGACGAGAAGGTGAACCAGAAGCCGGTGTACCGGCAGGTGCCGTGGTGGACGGTCACCTCCAGCGACGCACCGCTCGACAGCACCGTGCGCGGGCGGGCGCAGTCCCCGGCGAACGCCGCCGACTCCGCTGCGGGTTCCGCAGTGGACTACTCGGCGGGTGGTGACCGATGAACGGCGCGGCTCCCGTCGGGCGGATCGACCGCATGCAGCAGAGGCTGGCCGACGGCCTGCAGTGGATCACCGCGAACGCGCTCGCGCCCTACCAGAGCGCAGTGATCCGCATCGGGTTCTCCGCGACCTGGCTGCTCTTCCTGCTGCGCGAGTTCCCGCACCGCCAGGAGATGTACGGCCCCGACGGGCCGTGGAGCTGGGGCATGGCGCAACAGCTCACCGCGGACAACCACGCGTTCAGCGCGCTCATGTGGTCCGACGGCCAGGGCTGGTTCGAACTGGTCTACATAGTGGCGGTGGTGTCGTCGGCGCTGCTGATGCTGGGCTGGCGCACCCGCACCATGTCGGTCGTCTTCATGATCGGTGTGCTGTCCCTGCAGAACCGCAGCGTGTTCATCGGGGACGGCGGCGACAACGTCATCCACCTCATGTCGATCTACCTCGTCTTCACGCGGTGCGGCCAGGTCTGGTCGCTGGACGCCCGCAGGGCGCGCCGTGGGACCGACGACCGGTTCGGCGTCGTGCTGTGGTGGGTCATGGGGCTCGTCCTCGCCGCGATCACGTTCACCGGGAAGGCCGGTGGCGGCTGGCTGCTGCTCTTCTGGGGCATGTGGGCGGCCCAGGCGCTGTGGTGGTCCGTGAACCGCCGCGACCCGCGGGGCGACTCCCGTCTCCTGTGCGACGTCGTCGCCAACCTGATGCACAACGCCGGACTGCTCGTGGTGATGGTCGAGGCGTGTCTGATCTACGCGACGGCGGGCTGGTACAAGATCCAGGGCAGCCGCTGGCAGGACGGCACCGCGGTCTACTACCCGCTCCACCTGGACTATTTCTCGCCCTGGCCCGCCCTGGGCGAGCTGCTGACCACCTACGGCCCGATGGTGCTGCTCGTGACGTACGGGACCGTGGCCGTGCAGGTCGCCTTCCCGTTCACGGTCTTCAACCGGCGCCTCAAGAACGTCCTGCTGGTGGTCATGATCCTGGAGCACGCGGTCATCGCCGTCGTGCTCGGGCTGCCCTTCTTCTCGCTCGCGATGATCGCCGCGGACGCGGTGTTCCTGCCGACGTCCTTCTTGGTGCGCGTCGGCGGCTGGGTGGCACGCGCGCGTGGTCGCGTTTTCCCGCCTATGAAGCCCAAGAAGGCGGTGGCCGAGCCGGACCGCCTCGTGAAGGCCGAAGGCGAACCGGTGGCGGCGGAACAGTCGACCGTGCGCACGTAGGCTTCCTGGCGTGAACGGGACGAGTACGGCGGGCGGCGCGGACGGCGCGGGCGGCATGCGGGACGAGCGGCCCGAGGGCCCGCGGGGCGCGGGGGCCGCCGAGGACTCCGTGCGCGCCTGGCGGCGGCTCGCGGACTCCGCGGTGCTGCTCGACGGGTTCCACGCCCTCAAGCACGCCGTACGCTTCGGCGCCGACGTCCAGGTCGCGCTCGCCGTCGACCGGGCGGCCGCGCTCGCCCTGGCCGACGAGCTCGCCCCCGATGTCGCAGAGGACCTGGCGCGGCTCCTTGTGGAGGTTCCCGGAGAGGTGCTGCGCGGGCTCGTGCCGCGCCTGCACCCCACCGGCGTCGCCGCGCTCGCCGGGCGCCCGGCGCGGGCCGCCAACCTGGCCGCCCTGGGACGCGAGGCCCGCACCACCCCCGTCGTCGTGCTCGACAACCCCCGCAACCTCGGCAACGCGGGCGCCGTGATCCGCCTGGCGGCCGGCTACGGCGCCACCGGGGTCGTCACCACGGGCGACCTCGACCCCTGGCACCCCACCGTCGTACGGGGCGGGGCGGGGCTGCACTTCGCGACCGCCGTGGAGCGGCTCGCGGTCGAGGAGCTGCCGAGCGGGCCGCTGTACGCGCTCGACCCCGAAGGCGCGGACATCCGCGGGCTGAAGCTGCCCGACGACGCCCTGCTGGCCTTCGGTTCCGAACGCAGCGGCCTGTCCGCCGGACTGCGCGCGCGTGCCGACCAGTTGGTGTCGCTGCCGATGCGGCCCCAGGTCTCCAGCTACAACCTGGCCACCAGCGTCGGCATGACGCTCTTCCACTGGAGCGCGCACAGCACGAATGCGCCTTAGCGACTCAGGCGGCTTCCCGGCGCACCTCCACCACCCGGAAGCGGTTCGCCACGAAGGCGCCGTCGCACAGCGCCGCGTTCGCCGCGGGGTTGCCGCCCGAGCCGTGGAAGTCGGAGAACGCCGCCGTCTGGTTCACGTACACCCCGCCCGTCAGGTTGAGCGAGAGCTGCGCGCACTCCTCCAGGCAGACGTCCTCGACGGCCCGCGCCACCTCTTCGGAGGTGGTGTACGCGCCGACCGTCATGGCGCCCTTCTCGCGCACCGTGCGCCGCAGCAGGTCCACGGCGTCACCGGTCGAGTCGACGGAGACCGCGAAGGAGACCGGGCCGAAGCACTCGCTCATGTAGGCGGCCTCCGCGTCCGGCTTGGCCCCGTCCAGCTTCACGATCACCGGCGTACGGACCACGGCGTCCGGGAAGTCCGGGTTGCTGATCTCCCGCGCGGGCAGGGCGACTTCGCCGATGCCGGGTGCCGCGTCGAGCCGCGCCTTCACGTCCGGGTTGACCAGCGCGCCGAGCAGGCCGTTCGCCCGCGCGTCGTCGCCGAGCAGGCCGCCGACCGACTTCGCGAGGTCGGCCACCACCTCGTCGTACGCCTTCGGGCCCTCGTCCGTGCCGATGCCCTCGCGCGGCACCAGGAGGTTCTGCGGCGTGGTGCACATCTGGCCGCTGTAGAGGGACAGCGAGAAGGCCAGGTTCGCCAGCATGCCCTTGTAGTTGTCGGTCGAGTCGATGACGACCGTGTTGACGCCGGCCTTCTCCGTATAGACCTGCGCCTGACGCGCGTGCGTCTCCAGCCAGTCGCCGAAGGCCGTGGAACCCGTGTAGTCGATGATCTTGATCTCGGGGCGTACGGCCAGGGTCTTGGCGATGCCCTCCCCGGGCCGCTCGGCCGCCAGCGCCACCAGGTTCGGGTCGAAGCCCGCCTCGGCGAGGACCTCGCGGGCCACCTGCACGGTGAGCGCGACGGGCAGCACCGCGCGCGGGTGCGGCTTCACCAGGACCGGGTTTCCGGTGGCCAGGGAGGCGAACAGGCCGGGATACCCGTTCCACGTAGGGAACGTGTTGCAGCCGATCAGCAGCGAGATGCCGCGCGCCACCGGCGTGAACTCCTTGGTCAGGACCAGGGGATCGCGCTTGCCCTGGGGCTTGGACCACTCCGCGGTGTCCGGGGTCCGCACCTGCTCCGCGTACGCGTACCCCACCGCCTCCAGACCGCGGTCCTGCGCGTGCGGGCCGCCCGCCTGGAACGCCATCATGAAGGCCTGGCCGCTCGTGTGCATGACCGCGTGCGCGAACTCGTGCGTCCGCGCGCTGATCCGGGCCAGGATCTCCAGGCACGTCACCGCGCGCACCTCGGCGCCCGCCTCGCGCCACGCGCGCATGCCCGCGCGCATGGCCGGAAGCAGCACGTCGATGTCGGCGTGCGGATACGTGACACCCAACTCGATGCCGTACGGCGACACTTCGCCGCCCACGAAATCGTCCGTACCGGGCTGGTCGAGGTCCAGGCGGGTGCCGAGCAGGGCGTCGAAGGCGGCCTTGCCCTCGGGCATGCTCAGGCTCCCGCCCTCCCCGTACGCCTTGGGGTGCTCCGGGTGCGGGGACCAGTACGCGCGCGTGCGGATCGCTTCCAGCGTCTGGTCGAGCGTCGGCCGGTGCTTGGCGATCAGGTCGTGCGCGGTGAGTTCGGCGGCGGCCATGGGGGACCAACTCCTCCTGGGCTGCGGCTCCTCGTCGAGCCGGCGAGCTGGGCGGGTCTGGACGGATCTGTGCAGGCTGGGCTGGGCAGGAACGAACCAACAGAGTTAGAGTAACCGAACGATCGGTCGGGACAAGGGGGTGCGGAAAAGCTGTGGAAAAGCCGGAGGAAATCAGCCGCCCGAGCCCCCGGGCCCCCGAGCCGGGCCCGATACGGGAGGATCACGTGCATGACAGCACATGACCGTCTCGTCGGCGTGGTGGGCACCGGCACCATGGGGCAGGGCATCGCCCAGATCGCCCTGGTCGCGGGCCATCCCGTCCGGCTGTACGACGCCGTGCCGGGGCGGGCGAGGAGCGCCGCGGAGGCGATCGCCGCGCGTCTGGACCGGCTCGTCGAGAAGGGCCGGATGGCCGCCGGGGACCGGGCGGCCGCGGTCGACCGGCTCGAACCCGCGCAGACCATCGGCGAGTTGGCGCCCGCGACGCTCGTCGTCGAGGCCGTCCTGGAGCGGCTCGACGTCAAGCAGGACCTGTTCCGCGAGCTGGAGGACGTCGTCGCGGAGGACTGTCTGCTCGCGACCAACACCTCGTCCCTGTCCGTGACGGCGATCGGCGGGGCGCTGCGCAGGCCCGGCCGCTTCGTGGGGCTGCACTTCTTCAACCCGGCGCCGCTGATGCCGCTGGTGGAGGTCGTCTCCGGCGCCGCCACCGACGTCACCGCGGCCACGCGCGCGTACGAGACCGCCCGCGCCTGGGGCAAGACCCCGGTGGCCTGCGCGGACACCCCTGGGTTCCTGGTCAACCGGATCGCGCGGCCCTTCTACGCCGAGGCGTTCGCCGTGTACGAGGAGCAGGGCGCCGACCCCGCCACCGTCGACGCCGTGCTGCGCGAGAGCGGTGGCTTCAGGATGGGTCCTTTCGAGCTCACCGACCTGATCGGGCAGGACGTCAACGAGGCCGTGACGCGCTCCGTGTGGGAGGGCTTCTTCCAGGACGCGAAGTTCCGGCCCTCGCTGGCCCAGCGCCGCCTCGTCGAGGCCGGCCGCCTGGGGCGCAAGTCGGGTCAGGGCTGGTACGCGTACGGGGAGGGCGAGGAGCGACCCGAGCCGCATACCGCGGGCCCGGCCGAGCCGCCCGCGCGCGTGACCGTCGAGGGTGACCTCGAATCCGCGGGCGAGCTGGTCCCGATGATGCGCGAGGCGGGCATCGAGGTCGTCCGGGAGGACGAGGGCAAGGGCACGCGCATCGTGCTGCCCAGCGGCGGCCAGCTCGTGCAGGCGGACGGCCAGACGTCCGTCGAGTTCCGCGACGTCGTCTACTTCGACCTCGCCTTCGACTACCGCAAGGCGACCCGCATCGCCCTGGCCACCTGCCAGGAAGGCAACCCGCGCACCCTCGCGGAGGCCGTCGGCCTCTTCCAGGCGCTCGGCAAGGATGTCAGCGTCATCGGCGACGTGCCGGGCATGATCGTGGCCCGCACCGTGGCACGGATCATCGACCTGGCGCACGACGCCCTCGCGCGCGGGGTGGCCACCGAGGGCGACATCGACACCGCGATGCGCCTGGGCGTCAACTACCCGATGGGGCCCCTGGAGTGGGGCCGCAGGCTCGGCCGGGGCTGGGCCTGCGGGCTGCTCGAGGAACTGCACGAACGCGACCCCTCGGGGCGGCATGCGCCGTCCCTGGCCCTCTTCCGGCACTCGTACACCCCCAAGAAGTGGGAGGGCTCCGCATGACCACCGCCCGACGGGACACGGGTGCGCGCCGCGACACCTACACGCCCGACAGCCTGCTCGCCGTCGCGGTCACCGTCTTCATCGAGCGCGGCTACGACGGCACGTCCATGGAGCACCTCTCCAAGGCGGCCGGCATCTCCAAGTCGTCGATCTACCACCATGTGGCGGGCAAGGAGGAGTTGCTGCGCCGCGCCGTGAGCCGCGCGCTCGACGGCCTCTTCGCGATCCTCGACGAGCAGCCCGCGCGCGAGGGACGCGCCATCGAGCGCCTGGAGCACGTCACGCGGCGCATGGTCGAGGTGCTCACCGGCGAACTGCCGTACGTGACGCTCCTGTTGCGGGTGCGCGGCAACACCGACACCGAGCGGTGGGCGATGGAGCGGCGCAGGGAGTTCGACCACCAGGTCGCCCAGCTGCTCAGGGCGGCCGCGGCCGACGGGGACGTGCGCGGCGACATCGAGGTGCGGCTCGCCACCCGGCTCGTCTTCGGGATGATCAACTCGCTGGTGGAGTGGTACCGGCCGGACGGCGGCGGGCTCGGTGACCGTGAGGTGGCGGACGCCGTGGTCGAGCTGGTGTTCCAGGGGCTGCGCAAGGCCGCCTGAACCGCCGCCGCGGAGACTACGGGTCCGGCGCGCTCGCTTCGAGGTCCTCCTCCTCGAAGACCAGCAGCGTGCGCGTGCTCAGCACCTCGGGGATGGACTGGAGCTTGGTGAGGACCAGTTCGCGCAGGGCCCTGTTGTCCTCCGTGTGGACCAGGATCAGGACATCGAAATCGCCGCTGACCAGAGCGATGTGCGAGGCCTCCGGCAGCCTGCGCAGCTGCTCGCGCACGGTCCGCCAGGTGTTCTGGACGATCTTGAGTGTGATGTACGCGGAGGCGCCCTGGCCCGCCCGCTCGTGGTTGACGCGGGCGCCGAAACCGCGGATCACGCGGTCCTCGATGAGGCGGTTGATGCGCGCGTAGGCGTTCGCCCGGGACACATGGACCTGCTCGGCCACGGAGCGTATCGACGCGCGCCCGTCCTTCAGGAGCAGCTGCAGGATGTCCCGATCGATGGCGTCCAGCGGGCGGGCCGTGGGGTCGGGGGCCGGGCTCCCGGAGCCCTCGGCCATTTGTTCAGATGCCATCCGCCCCCGCCTCCTTACCATGGACGTACTGCGTTCATCTCAGGCTGTGGAGAACCGATTGTCCACAGCCTGGAGGTGCCTGTAGCCAAAATGTGCCGTCGACCGAACAATCGGTAGGTGAGGCGCATCACATCCGACGCGCCGTCCGAGCCGCTCCCACGAGGAGGTGTCGTCATGACGGTCATGGACCAGCGGGCCGCGCGCGAGGGCAGGCCCGTCCCGCCGCCCGCCTGGCAGCCCCGCACGGATCCCGCGCCGCTGCTGCCCGATGCCGAGCCCCACCGGGTCCTGGGCACCGACGCTGCCGCCCGCGTCGACCCCGGGCTGCTGCGCCGCCTGTACGAGGAGGTGGTGCGCGGCCGCAGGTACAACACGCAGGCGACCGCGCTGACCAAGCAGGGCCGGCTCGCCGTGTACCCCTCGACGACCGGCCAGGAGGCCGCGGAGGTCGCCGCGGCGCTGGTCCTGGAGGAGCGGGACTGGCTCTTTCCCAGCTACCGCGACACGCTCGCCGCCGTCGCCCGCGGCCTCGACCCCGTACAGGCCCTGACCCTGCTGCGCGGTGACTGGCACACCGGGTACGACCCGCGCGAGCACCGGATCGCGCCGCTCTGCACCCCGCTCGCGACCCAGCTCCCGCACGCCGTGGGCCTCGCACATGCCGCGCAACTGAAGGGCGACGATGTGGTGGCGCTCGCCATGGTCGGCGACGGCGGCACCAGCGAGGGCGACTTCCACGAGGCGCTGAACTTCGCCGCCGTGTGGCAGGCCCCGGTCGTCTTCCTCGTGCAGAACAACGGCTTCGCGATCTCCGTGCCGCTGGCCAAGCAGACCGCGGCGCCGTCCCTGGCCCACAAGGCCGTCGGATACGGGATGCCGGGCCGGCTGGTCGACGGGAACGACGCGGCGGCGCTGCACGAGGTGCTCGGCGACGCCGTGGCCCGCGCGCGCGGGGGCGGTGGCCCGACGCTGGTCGAGGCCGTCACGTACCGGATGGACGCGCACACGAACGCCGACGACGCGACCCGCTACCGCAGCGACGCCGAGGTCGAGATGTGGCGCGCGCACGACCCGGTCCTGCTCCTGGAGCGGGAGTTGACCGGCCGCGGGCTCATCGACGAGGACGGCATCCAGGCCGTGCGCGACGGCGCGGAGGAGCAGGCGGCCGCACTGCGCGAACGCATGAACCAGGACCCCGCGCTCGACCCGATGGACCTGTTCGGCGACGTGTACGCCGAGCGGACCCCTCAACTGAGGGAGCAGGAAGCCCTGTTGCGGGCCGAGCTGGACGCAGAGGCGGAAGGGGGACAGGCATGACCACTGTGGCCCGGCCACCGAAGACCAAGCCCGCCACGATGGCGCAGGCGCTCGGCCGCGCGCTGCGCGACTCCATGGCCGAGGACCCGTCCGTGCACGTCATGGGCGAGGACGTGGGCACCCTGGGCGGTGTCTTCCGGATCACCGACGGGCTCGCGAAGGAGTTCGGCGAGGACCGCTGCACGGACACCCCGCTCGCCGAGGCGGGCATCCTCGGCTCCGCCGTGGGCATGGCGATGTACGGCCTGCGGCCCGTCGTGGAGATGCAGTTCGACGCGTTCGCGTATCCCGCGTTCGAGCAGCTGATCTCGCACGTCGCGCGGATGCGCAACCGCACGCGCGGCGCCATGCCGCTGCCCATCACCGTGCGGGTGCCGTACGGCGGCGGGATCGGGGGCGTCGAGCACCACAGCGACTCCTCCGAGGCGTATTACATGGCGACGCCGGGCCTCACCGTCGTCACGCCGGCCACGGTCGCGGACGCCTACGGGCTGCTCCGGCAGTCCATCGCCTCCGACGACCCGGTCGTCTTCCTGGAGCCCAAGCGCCTTTACTGGACCAAGGATTCGTGGAACCCGGAGGCCCCGGAAGACGTTCTTCCGATAGGCACGGCAGTGGTTCGCCGCCCCGGCACCAGTGCCACGCTGCTCACGTACGGCCCGTCCGTGCCCGTCTGTCTGGAGGCGGCGGAGGCGGCCCGAGGGGAGGGGTGGGATCTTGAAGTGGTCGACCTGCGCTCGCTGGTGCCGTTCGACGACGCGACGGTCACCGAGTCCGTCCGGCGCACGGGACGCGCGGTCGTCGTGCACGAGTCGGGCGGCTTCGGCGGGCCCGGCGGGGAGATCGCCGCGCGCGTGACGGAGCGCTGCTTCCACCACTTGGAGGCGCCGGTGCTGCGGGTGGCCGGTTTCGACATTCCGTATCCGCCGCCCATGCTGGAGCGGCACCATCTGCCCGGAGTGGACCGGGTGCTGGACGCGGTGGCGCGGCTGCAATGGGATCAGTGAGGGACGGTGGGGTAATGGCGCAGGTGCTCGAGTTCAAGCTGCCCGACCTCGGGGAGGGGCTCACCGAGGCGGAGATAGTGCAGTGGCTGGTGGGAGTCGGCGACGTCGTCGCCGTCGACCAGCCCGTCGTCGAGGTCGAGACCGCCAAGGCGATGGTCGAGGTGCCGTGCCCGTACGGCGGTGTGGTCACGGCCCGCTTCGGCGACGAGGGCAGCGAACTGCCGGTCGGGGCGCCGCTCTTGATGGTGGCCGTGGGCGCGCGGTCGGCTTCGGAGGTGCCGCTCTCGGACGTTCCCGTGCCGTCGTCGGACGCCGCCGAAGAGCCCGCCAAGGCGGGCCAGGACGGGCGCCAGGAGGCCGCTGGGGCGGCGAAGAAGGCGGAGCAGGCAGAGGGCTCGGGGAACGTGCTGGTGGGGTACGGAACCACCGCCGCGCCGACCCGGCGCAGGCGGGTGCGGCCCGCGCCGCTGGACAGCGTGCCCGCCGCACCGGAGAGCGCCCCGCGCGCCCAGGGCCCCGTCCCCGTGATCTCCCCGCTCGTCCGCAAGCTCGCCCGCGACCGCGGCGTCGACCTCAGAGAGCTGACCGGATCGGGGCCCGACGGGCTCATCCTCAGGGGAGACGTGGAGAAGGCGGCGAACGCGGCGAGCACGGTGAACGCGTCGAGCGCCGTCACCGAGGCGCCCGCCACCCCCGCGCCGACCGGGCCCCCGGCCGCCGCCCCGGCCTCCGCCCCGGCCTCCGCCCGGCAGGAACACCGCACGCCCCTGCGCGGCATTCGCGGCGCCGTGGCCGACAAGCTGTCCCGCAGCCGGCGCGAGATACCCGACGCCACCTGCTGGGTGGACGCCGACGCCACGGAACTCATGCACGCGCGCGTGGCGATGAATTCCGCGACCGGCCCCTCCGCGGGGCCCAAGATCTCCGTGCTCGCGCTCCTCGCCCGTATCTGCACCGCGGCCCTGGCCCGCTACCCGGAGCTGAACGCCACGGTCGACACCGAGCGGCGCGAGATCGTCCGGCTCGACGAGGTACACCTCGGGTTCGCCGCGCAGACCGATCGGGGCCTGGTCGTGCCCGTCGTACGGGACGCCCACACGCGCGGCGCCGAATCGCTGAGCGGCGAGTTCGCCCGGCTCACCGAGGCCGCGCGGACCGGGACGCTGTCCCCCGCGCAGCTCACCGGCGGCACTTTCACGCTGAACAACTACGGCGTGTTCGGCGTCGACGGCTCCACGCCGATCATCAACCACCCCGAGGCGGCCATGCTCGGCGTCGGCCGCATCACCGCCAAACCCTGGGTGCACGAAGGGGAGTTGGCCGTCCGCCAGGTCGTCCAGCTCTCGCTCACCTTCGACCACCGGGTGTGCGACGGCGGCACGGCGGGCGGCTTCCTGCGGTACGTCGCGGACTGCGTCGAGAACCCGGCGGTGCTGCTGCGCACGCTGTGACCGGTGCGCCGGGCGCGGCGGACGGCACGGATCGCCCGCCCGCCTGGTGGCATTGATCGCCCGTACGCCCATACTCGGGGGATGAACGCGTACGACGCCATCGTCCTCGCCGGGGGCGGCGCGCGGCGCCTCGGTGGCGCGGACAAGCCCGGAGTACGGGTCGGCGGCCGCGCGCTGCTCGACCGGGTCCTGCACGCGTGCGCCGGGGCCCGCGCCACCGTGGTGGTCGCCGAGCCGCGCGACACCGGCCGCCCCGTCGTCTGGGCCCGCGAGGAGCCGCCCGGCGGTGGGCCGCTCGCCGCGCTGGAGGCGGGGATCCGGGGGCTCGAGGCCGCGGAGGCCCCGGCGGCGGAGAGCGTTCTCGTGCTCTCCGCCGATCTGCCGTTCCTGGGGGAGCCGACCGTACGACGGCTCCTCGCCGCGCTGGAGGGCGACGCGGCCGACGGCGCCCTGCTTCCCGACGGCGTCCCGTCCACCGACAGTGCCCCGCTTGCCGATGGCGCCCTGCTCACCGATGCCGACGGCCGGGAGCAGCCGCTCGTCGCCGCCTACCGGTACGCGGTACTGCGCCGGGTACTCGGTGAACTCAAGGCCGAACACGGTGACCTCAACGGACTGCCGCTGCGTCTGCTCACCCGTAATCTCAGCCTCACCCGCATCACCGACCCCGTCGCGTCGTTCGACTGCGACACCTGGGACGACATCGCCGCCGCCCGGTCACGCATCAGGGAGCATGGACGAGTGCTTGACGAATGGATCACCGCAGCCAAGAACGAACTGGGCATCGACCTGGACGTCGACACGGGCGTCCTGCTCGACCTCGCCCGTGACGCCGCGCACGGCGTCGCGCGCCCCGCGGCGCCGCTGACGACGTTCCTCGTGGGATACGCGGCGGCGCAGGCGGGCGGCGGCCCCGAGGCCGTGGCGTCCGCCGCGGCGAAGGCGGTCGAGCTCGCGAACCGCTGGGCGCAGGAGGCCGATTCCCCGCAGGGGACCGAGGCCAAGCCCGGTGACGCCGCCTCTCCGGACGCGGGATGAGCGCCCGCAGCGGGCGGTCGGCGCAGGCCGCCCCGGCGGGCGTCGACCCGATGGACGTCGACGTGGACGAGGCACTCGCCCTGGCGAACGACAACCGCCCCGGCGGCGGGCGCCCGGGCGACGACCGGGCCGCCGCCCACCGCCCCGCCCCGTCCACCCCACAAGCGTCACAAGCCCCGCAGGCCCCGCAGACCTCGCAAGCCCCCACGGCCCCGGGCACCTCCACCCCGCCGCCCCGCCCCCGACCCCGCCACGCTGCGACCTCCTGGCCCGCTGCCCGGCGCACCGCCGCCCGCGCCGAACGCGGCCCGCGCGGAGCGACCGGCGTCCCGCTCGACCAGGCGCTCGGCCTGGTCCTCGCCGCCCCGCTGACCGCCCTGACGGACCTGCCCTCCTTCGACACCTCGGCGATGGACGGCTGGGTCGTCGCGGGCCCGGGCCCCTGGGCCGTGGGCGGCGAAGGGCTGCTCGCCGGGCACGAACCGCCCGCCCCGCTGGCCGACGGCGAGGCCGCGGCGATCGCGACCGGTGCCCGCGTGCCCCCGGACGCCACGGCCGTCATCCGCAGCGAGCACGGCCACATCGACGCGGCCGGCCAGCTGCACCCGCTGCGCGAGGTCGCCCACGGCCAGGACATCCGCCCGCGCGGCCAGGAGTGCCGCAGCGGCGACCTGCTGCTGCCCGCGGGCGCCCTCGTCACCCCGGCCGTCCTCGGTCTCGCCGCCGCCGCGGGCTACGACACCCTGACCGTCGTCCCGCGGCCGACGGTCGAAGTCCTGATCCTCGGCGACGAGTTGCTCACCTCGGGCCTCCCCCGCGACGGCCTCATCCGGGACGCGCTCGGCCCGATGCTCCCGCACTGGCTGCGCGCCCTCGGCGTCGAGGTGACGTCCGTGCGCAGGCTCGGCGACGACGCGAAGGCGCTGCTCAAGGCAGTGCGCGAGGCAAGCGCCGACCTGGTCGTGACCACCGGCGGCACCGCGTCAGGGCCCGTCGACCATGTGCACCCCACCCTGCGCGCCGTCGACGCCGAACTGCTCGTCGACGGGGTCGCCGTCCGCCCCGGCCACCCGATGCTGCTTGCCCGCCTCAAGGAGGGACAGCACCTGGTCGGCCTCCCCGGCAACCCCCTCGCGGCCGTCTCCGGTCTGCTCACGCTCGCCGAGCCGCTGCTGCGGGTGCTCTCGGGCCGGGCCCAGGACCAGACGCACAGCTCCGCACAGCGCCAAGTGCACGACGGGCGCCAGCAGTCCGACGGGGACCGGAACGCGGACGCGTACACCGCCCCCCTGCACACGGTGGCCCCCGGCCACCCCCACGACACCCGCCTCATCCCCATCGTGCTGCGGCAGGACGACGGCAGTGGGCACGAGTGGGCGGTGCCTCTGCACTACAACGGTCCGGCCATGCTGCGTGGCATCGCGGCCGCCGATGGGCTCGCCGTCATCCCGCCCGGCGGCGCCAAGGAAGGCCAGGAGGTGGAGATCCTCGACCTTCCGTGGTCGTGGAACCCCGGCCTGCCCGGTCTCAACCCGGCGGGAAACGAAGGGTGTTTCACGTGAAACTGGCCGGCGATGACGCCATCGCACGCCAAGAGGAAGAGCGGACCGCGACCTACCGGGTGAAACTCCCCCGGCGGGTCGTCGAGCGTCCGATCCTCCAAGTGGCCCGGCGCGTGCTGATAGCGCTCACCGTGCTCGTCGTCACCGCGCTCATCGTGTGGATCGACCGAGACGGCTACAACGACAACTCCGATGGCCATGTCGATCTGCTCGACTCGTTCTACTACGCGACCGTCACGCTCTCGACCACGGGATACGGCGACATCACGCCGGTCAGTGACGCGGCGCGGCTCACCAATATCTTCGTCATCACGCCGCTGCGTGTGCTCTTCCTGATCATCCTGGTCGGCACCACGCTCGAAGTCCTCACCGAGCGGACGCGGGAGGAATGGCGCCTGAAACGCTGGAGGTCCACCTTGCGTGACCACACTGTCGTCGTCGGCTTCGGCACCAAGGGCCGCAGCGCCGTGGAGACCGTCTGCGCGAGCGGGCTGAAGCCCGAGCAGGTCGTTGTGGTCGACCCCAGCCCCAAGGTCGTCGAGAGCGCCAACGCCCATGGATACGCGGGCGTGACGGGCGATGCCACGCGCAGCTCGGTCCTGTTGCAGGCCGAGGTGCAGCGGGCACGGAAGATCATCATCGCGACGCAGCGCGACGACACGGCGGTCCTGGTGACGCTCACCGCGCGGCAGTTGAACCGTGGGGCGAAGATCGTCGCCGCGGTCCGCGAGGAGGAGAACGCGCCGCTGCTGCGCCAGTCCGGCGCCGACGCCGTCATCACCAGCGCCAGCGCGGCGGGCCGGCTGCTCGGCCTCTCCGTGCTCAGCCCGCACGCGGGCATGGTCATGGAGGACCTCATCCAGAAGGGCTCCGGCCTCGATCTGGTCGAGCGCCCGGTCACGAAGTCCGAGGTCGGACTGCAGCCGAAGGAGACGGAGGACCTGGTCGTCAGCGTCATCCGGGGGCACCGGGTTCTCGGTTACGACGACTCGGCCGTCGGTTCGCTCAAGCTGACGGACCGCCTCATCACGATCACCCGCGTCACGCCCATGACCCAGCTGGCACCGGACATGAAGCCGACGCCCCGCAACTGATGGCCCGGGCGGCGCCCCCCCCGGACGCGCGGCTGCCCCGCCACCTCCCCGTGACTGATCCACGGGAGTAGCCTCGCGGCCATGCATGCGATCACGATCCCGGAACCCGGCGGACCCGAGGCGCTCGTCTGGACGGAGGTCCCCGACCCCGTACCCGGCGAGGGCGAGGTCCTGGTCGAGGTGGTCTCCAGCGCCGTCAACCGCGCCGATCTGCTCCAGCGGCAGGGCTTCTACAACCCGCCGCCCGGCACCTCCCCCTATCCGGGCCTGGAGTGCGCCGGCCGGATCGTCGAGCTCGGCGCCGGAGTCTCCGGCTGGTCGGTCGGCGACGAGGTGTGCGGGCTGCTCGTGGGCGGCGGCTACGCGGAGAAGGCCGCCGTCCCCGCGGGACAGCTCCTCCCGGTGCCGAAGGGCCTCGACCTGGCCACGGCCGCCGCGCTGCCCGAGGTGACCTGCACCGTCTGGTCCAACGTCTTCATGATCGCCCACCTGCGGCCGGGCGAGACCTTCCTCGTGCACGGCGGCTCCAGCGGCATCGGCACCATGGCGATCCAGCTGGCGAAGTCGGTCGGCGCGAAGGTCGCGGTCACGGCGGGCACCAAGGAGAAGCTCGACTTTTGCGCGGAGCTCGGCGCGGACATCCTGATCAACTACCGCGAGCAGGACTTCGTGGAAGAGATCAAGAACGCCACGGGCGGGGCGGGCGCCGACGTCATCCTCGACAACATGGGCGCCAAGTACCTGAACCGCAACGTCGACGCCCTCGCCACCAGCGGCCGGCTCGCCATCATCGGCATGCAGGGCGGGGTGAAGGGCGAGCTGAACATCGCCACGCTGCTCGGCAAGCGCGGCGCCATCACCGCGACCACGCTGCGGGCCCGCCCGCAGGGCGAGAAGGCGTCGATCGTCGCGGCCGTGCGCGAGCACGTGTGGCCGCTGGTCGAGGGCGGCCATGTGCGGCCGATCGTGGACCGCACGCTGCCGATGAGCGATGCCGCGCAGGGTCACCGGATCCTGGAGGAGTCGGGTCACATCGGCAAGGTGCTGCTCACCAACGAGTAGCCGGTACGTGTCACCGGCGCAGCCGCAGCGCGAGGAACCCGAGGCCGAGCCCCGTGAGCAGCAGCCCCGCCCCCAGTGGCAGCACGTTCACCAAGGGCCTGGCCCCGGGCTCGCCCACGGCCTGCCGCGCGGAGTCGGGGCGCTCGGAGGCGGGTCGCTCGGGGCGCGGCTCCCGCGAGACCGCGGGCGGTGGGTCGGTGGCGGCCGGGGGCAGCACGACCCCGCTGGTGTCCGGCGCGGGCAGCTCGCGCCCCGGCGGCGTCCGGCCCACGCCCGCCCGGCTGCCCGCGAGGGACCCGTGCGGCGAGGGCTCGGCGGCGTACGAGGGGGCCGCCGGCAGCGCCGGAACCACCGGCACCGCCAGGAACAGCGGCACGGAGAAGAGAAGCCCGGCCACCCACCGAAGCCGCCCCATCCCCAGCCCCTTCCGCTCCCGGTTCGTCCAGATGCTTGTGCCAAGCCTCACATAGCCGGATAAAACAGGCACGCCGGATTTCGGTCCGCCGGGCATGGTGGATCAGCTCCGAACGGGGGCACCACCGAGATGTGACAGCGACGTACGAGAGAATGGCGGCATGGAGATGCCGAGGAACGAACAGTCGCCGGACAACCCGCAGGTCCTGGTCGTGGGCCAGGACGGCATGGCACTCGGTGGCGGTGGCGGCGACGAGTCCCGCGAGATCCCGGTGACCGACATGGTGGAACAGCCCGCCAAGGTGATGCGCATCGGCAGCATGATCAAGCAGCTGCTCGAAGAAGTGCGCGCGGCTCCCCTGGACGAAGCGAGCCGGCAGCGCCTCAAGGAGATCCACCACAGCTCGGTCAAGGAGCTGGAGGACGGTCTCGCCCCCGAACTCGTCGAGGAGCTGGAGCGGCTCTCCCTGCCCTTCACGGAGGAGGCGACCCCGAGCGACGCCGAGCTGCGCATCGCGCAGGCCCAGCTCGTCGGCTGGCTCGAGGGACTCTTCCACGGGATCCAGACGACGCTGTTCGCCCAGCAGATGGCGGCGCGCGCCCAGCTCGAGCAGATGCGCCGGGCGCTGCCGCCCGGCGTCGGCGGCGGCGAGGAAGAGGGCGAGGACCCGCGCGCGGGCGGCCGCTCCGGCGGTCCGTACCTCTAGACCTCTGGTCCGCAGACAGCTCACCAGGAACAACAGGCAGCTCACCCGTCACATACGTAGGGGCCCGTCACAGGACGGGCCCCTACGTGTGCGTGAACTTGGACACCGCGCGACAGGTGCCGATCGCCCCAAGTGATCACGAAATCGCCACTGGCCGCCTACAAATATGCTGCTCACGATTTGCAGGGCCTGCACGAGTACGGGTTGGATGTCCGGTCCATCTCGGAACGGCGACATGGCCGATGCCTGTAGCGTGGCCCGACGGAGTCGGTATTTCGCAACCGCGCGTACTCCGATGTATGGATCCGGCAGCACGGACAGAAACGACGGCGAGGACTGATGG
Source organism: Streptomyces sp. NPDC059897 (assembly GCF_042730865.1). Lineage (NCBI taxonomy): Bacteria > Bacillati > Actinomycetota > Actinomycetes > Kitasatosporales > Streptomycetaceae > Streptomyces > Streptomyces sp. NPDC059897. The sequence goes on from NZ_JBHWKQ010000009.1 coordinate 219,253, forward strand.
CACAGCAGCAGCGCGCTCAGGGCCCGTCCGACCCCGAGGCGACTGGCGGCGGTATGTCAGATGCGCCGGAGATGTGGGGTAACGGCGGGCTCGTAGGGGATGGGCGGTATCGCCTCACCGGCAGACTCGGCCGGGGTGGCATGGCGGAGGTGTTCGCCGCCGAGGACGTACGCCTCGGGCGCACCGTCGCCGTCAAGCTGCTCCGTGCGGACCTCGCCGAGGACCCGGTCTCCAAGGCCCGCTTCACCCGCGAGGCACAGTCGGTCGCGGGGCTCAACCACCACGCGGTCGTGGCGGTCTACGACTCCGGCGAGGACGTCGTCGCCGGCAGCACCGTCCCGTACATCGTGATGGAGCTGGTCGAGGGCCGCACCATCCGCGACCTGCTGCTCAGCGCTGAGCCGCCGGGCGCGGAGCAGGCCCTGATCATCGTCTCGGGTGTCCTCGAAGCGCTGGCCTATTCGCACCAGCACGGCATCGTGCACCGCGACATCAAGCCCGCGAACGTGATCATCACCAACACCGGTGCGGTGAAGGTGATGGACTTCGGCATCGCGCGCGCCCTGCACGGCGTCCAGTCGACCATGACGCAGACCGGCATGGTCATGGGCACCCCCCAGTACCTCTCGCCCGAGCAGGCCCTCGGCAAGGCCGTCGACCACCGCTCCGACCTGTACGCCGTCGGCTGCCTGCTCTACGAACTTCTCGCGCTGCGCCCGCCGTTCACCGGTGAGACCCCGCTCTCCGTGGTCTACCAGCACGTCCAGGACACCCCCGTGCTGCCTTCCGAGGTCCTGGACGAGGTGCCGCCGGAGCTGAACGGCCTCGTCATGCGCTCCCTCGCCAAGGACCCGGACGACCGGTTCCAGACGGCCGAGGAGATGCGCGGGCTCGTCCAGTACGCGCTCCAGATGCTGTACGAGCAGGGTGGCCACACCGGCACCTGGAACACCGGCCCCCTCGATGCGCACGAGGGCGGCTCCACGCCCGCGATGGGCGTCGCCGCCACCACGGCGATGCAGCACCCGGGCGACTCCGGCACGGCCCAGCAGCCGATGCTGCGCCCGCCGGGCGGCGACGACGGCGGCTTCGACGGGAACGGGAACAGGGGCGGCGGAGGCGGCCGCGGCAAGCTGTGGATCGTCGCCGTGCTCGCGGTCATCGCCATCGCGGTGGGCGTCGCCTGGGCGCTCAGCGGCGGCGACGGCAGCGACAAGGACCCCGGCAACAAGAAGTCGCCGAGCGCCACCAAGTCCGAGAAGTCCTCGGAGCCCAGCAAGTCGGCCTCGGAGGACACCTCGGAGGCCACGGAGGAGCCGGGCACGAGCACGGGCGGCGACACCGGCTACACGCCGACGCAGGAGCCGACGACCACCAACCCGTCGCCGACGCAGTCGCAGGAGCCGACGGACGAGCCGACGCAGCCGACTCCGTCGAACACCGACGAGCCGACCGACGAGCCGACGGACGAGCCGACCGACACGGGCGAGCCGACCGGTGACGCGAGCGGGGGCGGCACGGGTGAGCCCGCCACGGACGGCGGCACCGGTGTCGTCGGCGGCGGCGACACCGGCGAGTAACCCGCCGGCCACACCCCGCTGCTCAATCGCCGCAGGGGCTTGATGCGCCCCGCTGAGCCGACCCGCCCCGCAGTTCGTGCACCGTCATGAACTGCGGGGCGACGCGCAGGTGGACCGGGTCGAAGGGCTCGCCGTCCGCGGTGCGCGGGGTCGGCCCGAAGAGCTCCAGCTCGGCCGCGGTCGGCTCGATCTGCTCGCAGGTGCCCACGCACTGCACCGACCACTGGCCCTCGTCCCCGGGCCGCTCCTGTCCCAGGTTGTCCGCCCCGTAGGCGACGACGCTGCCGATGCACGCCTCGTGGTAGCCGAAACCGCGGTGCATGCGCAGCAGCAGGCGGCCGTCGGCCACGACGTGGCGGGCGGCGGCGAGGAAGGGCAGGGCGCGCATGCTGGTCGCGACGCGGCCGTAGGGCACGCGGGCGAGCAGCTCGAAGGCGCGGTCCTGGTCCTGCGGGTCCTGCTGCGCATCGGTGGGCATGTCACCACTGTGCGCCGCGCGCGCCCCCGCGAAACAGAGGAGCCCGCCCTCAGGACGCGTGACATAGGTCCTGTGCGGGCGGGCGACCCCGGGATGCTCCCGGGCCCCCTGGAGGCTCCTGGAGTCTCCAGGGGGCCCGGGGGAGCCGTCAGTGCTTCTCGGCCTGCATACGGGCCACGTACGCGGCCGCCTGGGAGCGGCGCTCCATGCCGAGCTTGGACAGCAGGCTGGAGACGTAGTTCTTGATCGTCTTCTCGGCGAGGTGCAGCCGCTCGCCGATGACCCGGTTCGTCAGGCCCTCGCCGATCAGGTCGAGGATCTTGCGCTCCTGGTCGGTGAGGCCGGAGAGCTTGTCGTCGTCCTTGCGGCCGCCGTCGCGCAGCCGCTCCAGGACGCGGGCCGTGGCGACCGGGTCGAGCAGCGACTTGCCGGAGGCGACGTCCCGTACGGCGGTGAGCAGCTCATTGCCGCGGATCGCCTTCAGGACATAGCCGGAGGCGCCGGCCATGATCGCGTCGAAGAGCGCCTCGTCGTCCGCGAACGACGTCAGCATCAGGCACTTGACCGACTCGTCCAGGGAGCGGATCTCCCGGCACACCTCCACCCCGCTGCCGTCCGGCAGGCGCACGTCGAGCACCGCCACGTCCGGCCGGGTCGCGGGGATGCGCACCAGGGCGTCGGCGGCCGTTCCGGCCTCTCCGACCACCTCGATGTCGTCCTCGACCGACAGCAGCTCATGGACGCCGCGGCGGACCACCTCGTGGTCGTCGAGCAGAAATACATGGATTTTTCCGTCTTCGCGCACGGCCTCAGTCTCACACACGAACCCTTCCCGCGCGCTGGGTGACCGGGATAACGTGCCGGTGTTCCGGCCCCCTGCCAGGCTGAGATCCAGTACCTGTCGCACAGCTGTGACCTGCGACGCTTCGTCTTCCCTCGCGATACTAGGAAATCCAACCAACGAACTACTTGGAAATCCAAGCAAAATCGCAGGTCAGATGGGGTTTCGCAGATGTGTGACCCACTGGGTAACGTGCTGGGTGAAGGGTGCTTGCCGGAGCATTTGTCACGCCTGTCGCCGGCACCTCGCACCCACCCCGTGCGTGGACGGATCAGGCGAGCCGAGCCGACTGGCCATCCGGCAATCCCGGGGCCGGACCGACGGAGGAGCACACGTGACCGTAGACAGTGCCGACAGCACTGCCGCAGCGCAGAAGGCACAGCCGCCGCGCAAGCGGACCGCTGCGAAGAAGTCTGCGAAGAAGTCCCCCGGCAAGACCGCCGCCGCCAAGGCCCCCGCGAAGCGGGTGACCAAGAAGGCCGCCGAGGCCGCCGCGCCGCAGAGCGACCTGGTGCAGCTGCTGACCCCTGAGGGCGAGCGCGTCCCGAACCCCGAGTACGACAAGTACGTCGCCGACATCACGGACGACGAGCTGCGCGCCCTGTACCGCGACATGGTCCTCACGCGCCGCTTCGACGCCGAGGCCACGGCCCTGCAGCGCCAGGGCGAGCTGGGCCTGTGGGCCTCGCTGCTCGGCCAGGAGGCGGCCCAGATCGGCTCCGGGCGGGCCACCCGCGAGGACGACTACGTCTTCCCGACCTACCGCGAGCACGGCGTCGCCTGGTGCCGCGGGGTCGACCCCACGAACCTGCTCGGCATGTTCCGCGGCGTGAACCACGGCGGCTGGGACCCGAACAGCAACAACTTCCACCTGTACACGATCGTCATCGGCTCGCAGACCTTGCACGCCACCGGCTACGCGATGGGCGTCGCCAAGGACGGCGTGGACAGCGCGGTGATCGCGTACTTCGGTGACGGCGCCTCCAGCCAGGGCGACGTCCTGGAGGCCTTCAACTTCGGGGCCGTCTACAACGCCCCCGTCGTGTTCTTCTGCCAGAACAACCAGTGGGCGATCTCCGAGCCGACCGAGCGCCAGATGCGTGTGCCGCTGTACCAGCGCGCGCAGGGCTTCGGCTTCCCGGGCGTACGCGTGGACGGCAACGACGTGCTGGCCTGCCTCGCCGTGACCCGCTGGGCCCTCGACCGGGCCCGGCAGGGCGAGGGCCCCGCGCTGATCGAGGCGTTCACGTACCGGATGGGTGCGCACACCACCTCCGACGACCCGTCGAAGTACCGGTCCGACGACGAGCGCGTCGCCTGGGAGGTGAAGGACCCGATCCTGCGCCTGCGCGCGTACCTGGAGTCCCAAACCGACACGGATGAGGGATTCTTCGCGGAACTCGACGCCGAGAGCGAGACGTTGGGCAAGCGAGTACGCGATGTCGTACGGGCCATGCCGGACCCGGACCTCATGGCGATCTTCGAGAACGTGTACGCGGACGGGCACGCGCTCGTCGACGAGGAGCGCGCTCAATTCGCCGCCTACCAGGCGTCGTTCGCGGACGGGGAGGCCTGACGATCATGGCGGTACAGAAGCTTCCGATCGCCAAGGCGATCAACGAGTCGCTGCGCACGGCGCTCGACAACGACCCGAAGGTCCTCGTCATGGGCGAGGACGTCGGCAAGCTCGGCGGCGTCTTCCGCGTCACCGACGGCCTGCAGAAGGACTTCGGCGAGGACCGGGTCATCGACACCCCGCTCGCCGAGTCCGGCATCGTCGGCACCGCGATCGGCCTCGCGCTGCGCGGCTACCGGCCGGTCGTGGAGATCCAGTTCGACGGTTTCGTCTTCCCCGCGTACGACCAGATCGTCACGCAGCTCGCGAAGATGCACGCCCGCGCGCTCGGCAAGGTCAAGACGCCCGTCGTCATCCGGATCCCGTACGGCGGCGGCATCGGCGCGGTCGAGCACCACAGCGAGTCGCCCGAGGCGCTGTTCGCGCACGTGTCGGGCCTCAAGGTGGTCAGCCCCTCGAACGCGTCGGACGCCTACTGGATGCTCCAGCAGGCCATCCAGAGCGACGACCCGGTGATCTTCTTCGAGCCCAAGCGGCGCTACTGGGACAAGGGCGAGGTCGACACCGAGGCCGTTCCCGGCGACCTGCACAAGGCCGCCGTCGCGCGCGAGGGCAGCGACCTGACGCTCGCCGCGTACGGGCCGATGGTGAAGGTCTGCCTGGAGGCGGCCGCGGCCGCCGAGGAGGAGGGCAAGTCCCTGGAGGTCCTCGACCTGCGCTCCATCTCGCCGATGGACTTCGACACCGTGCAGAAGTCGGTGGAGAAGACCCGCCGCCTCGTCATCGTGCACGAGGCACCCGTCTTCCTCGGCTCCGGCGCGGAGCTCGCGGCCCGGATCACCGAGCGGTCCTTCTACCACCTGGAGGCGCCCGTGCTGCGGGTCGGCGGGTACCACGCGCCGTATCCGCCGGCGCGCCTGGAGGAGGAGTACCTGCCGGGTCTTGACCGGGTGCTCGATGCCGTCGACCGTTCGCTGGCGTACTGAGAGGGGGCTGTAGATCATGGCTCGTGAGTTCAAGATGCCCGACGTGGGCGAAGGCCTGACCGAGGCCGAGATCCTCAAGTGGTACGTGCAGCCGGGCGACTCCGTCGAGGACGGCCAGGTCGTGTGCGAGGTCGAGACCGCGAAGGCGGCCGTCGAGCTGCCGATCCCGTACGACGGGGTGGTCAAGGCGCTGCTCTTCCCCGAGGGGACCACGGTCGACGTCGGCCAGGTGATCATCTCTGTGGACGTGGCGGGGGACGCGCCCGAGCCGGCCGCACCCGCGGCGGAGCCGGAGGCCGAGACCGAAGGCGAGGCCGAGGCGCCCCAGGGCCGGCAGCCCGTGCTCGTGGGGTACGGCGTCGCCGAGTCCTCCACGAAGCGCCGCGCCCGCAAGGGGGCCGAGTCAGAGTCGGTGCCCGCCACCAACGGCACGGCCACGCTGACCCGGCCCCTCGCCAAGCCGCCCGTGCGCAAGCTCGCCAAGGACCTCGGCGTGGACCTCGCCGCCGTGATCCCGTCCGGCAGCGACGGGATCATCACGCGCGAGGACGTGCACGCGGCCGTCGCGCCCGCGCCCGAGGTGCCCGCCCAGGCCCCCGCGCCGACGGCGGCTCCCGCCACCGCCCCCGCCTCGTACGACTCCGTCCGCGAGACCCGGATTCCGATCAAGGGGGTCCGCAAGGCGACCGCGCAGGCGATGGTGAACTCGAAGTTCACGGCGCCGCACGTCACGGAGTTCGTGACCATCGACGTGACGCGCACGATGAAGCTTGTTGAGGAGCTCAAGGGCGACAAGGACATGGCGGGGCTGCGGGTCAACCCGCTGCTGCTCATCTCCAAGGCGCTGCTCGTCGCGATCAAGCGGAACCCCGAGGTCAACTCCGCCTGGGACGAGGCCAACCAGGAGATCGTCCAGAAGCACTACGTGAATCTGGGCATCGCCGCGGCCACCCCGCGCGGGCTGATCGTGCCGAACATCAAGGACGCGCAGGCCAAGACCCTGCCCGAACTGGCGTCCGCGCTGGGCGAGCTGGTCTCCACCGCGCGCGAGGGCAAGACGTCCCCGGCCGCGATGCAGGGCGGGACCGTCACGATCACCAACGTGGGTGTGTTTGGCGTCGACACCGGTACGCCGATCCTGAACCCCGGTGAGTCGGCGATCCTCGCCGTCGGAGCGATCAAGCTTCAGCCGTGGGTCCACAAGGGCAAGGTCAAGCCGCGCCAGGTCACCACCCTGGCGCTCTCCTTCGACCACCGGTTGGTGGACGGGGAGCTGGGATCCAAGGTCCTCGCGGACGTCGCGGCGATCCTGGAGCGTCCGAAGCGCTTGATCACCTGGGCCTGATCACCTGGGCCTGATCGCCTGTCCCTCCGGCGACGGGGTTGCGGCCTGGGGCTCTGCCCCGGACCCCGCTCCTCAATCGCCGGAGGGGCTTGGTTTACCCGGCCCTACTTCTTGAACCCGTAATCCATCAGCTTCTTGGCGTCGGACGTCCGCGCGTTGACGGACGTCGACTTCAGCACCGTCCCGATCACGGTCTTCCCGCTGCGCGTCGCCGCGAAGACGAGGCAGTAGCCGGCCTCCGGGCCCGACCCGGTCTTGACGCCGATGGCCCCCGAGTACGTACCGAGCAGGTTGTTCGTGTTGGACCACGACATGTTCCGGTAGCCGCCGGACTTCGTCGTGACCTTCTGCTTCGTCGACTTCGTCTTCACGACCGAGCGGAACGTCGCGTTCTTCATCGCCGAGGACGCGATCTTCGTGATGTCGCGCGGAGTCGAGTAGTTGGCGCCCTTGCCGATGCCGTCGAACGAATCGAAGTGGGTGTTCTTCAGGCCCATGTCGGTCGCCGACTTGTTCATCTTGCCGATGAACGACTTCACGCGCGCCGCACGGGTCGAGCCCGAGCCGAACTTGTCCGCGAGCGCGTACGCCGCGTCGCAGCCCGAGGGCAGCATCAGGCCGTACAGCAGCTGGCGGACGGTGACCTTGTCGCCGACGATCAGGCGGGCCGACGACGCGGTGTTCTTGACGATGTAGTCGCTGTACGCCTTCTGGATCGTGACCTTGGAATCCAGGTTCAGATTCGGCTGGGCCAGCACCACCTTGGCGGTCATGATCTTGGTGGTGGAGCCGGTGGACCTACGGGTGTCCGCGGCCTTTGTGAACAGGCTCGAACCCGTTCCGTTGTTCATCACATAGCCACCGGCCGCGGCGACCGTGGGCTTGGCCGGCGCCGTGGCGGCCTGCGCGGTGGTGCTCAGCGCACCGCTGGTGATCACGGTTCCCGCGACGAGAACGGCTATGCCCGCTGTGCGAGTTTTCAAGTCGAGTGCTCCAAGTGTCCCTTGTGGGGCACCCCTTGAGGAATGGGGGTGCCCTGTGTGAGACACGTGAAGGGGCCTGTCGGTTGCGCGGGGCCCTGGGGGAACGAGGGAGCGAATATCCCGCATCTTGGACGCCGACCATCTTGCGTACGTGTTGTATCTATGATGTGCGCATGCCGTCGACCGCCACAGAAACCGCCACAGAAAAGGCCGCTGCCCCCAAGCCCGCCGCGGAGAAGCGCCAGCCCGCCGCCGAGCGCGTCTACGACCACGTGAAGCGGGGCGTCCTCGAGCGCCGCTACGAGGGCGGGACGCTGCTCACCGAGGGCGAGCTCGCCGAGGCCGTAGGCGTCTCCCGCACACCCGTACGGGAGGCGCTGCTCAAGCTGGAGGTCGAAGGGCTGCTCAAGCTCTACCCGAAGAAGGGCGCCCTGGTCCTGCCGGTCTCCGCGCAGGAGATCGCGGACGTCGTGGAGACCCGGCTGCTCGTCGAGGAGCACGCGGTGCGCAAGGCCGTGCCCGCCCAGCCGCAGCTCATCGCGCGCCTGGAAGAACTCCTGGAGGAACAGCGGGCACAGGCCGCCGCCGGACAGTTCACCGAGGCCGCCACCACCGACCGCTGCTTCCACGCGGAGATCGTCCGCAGCGGGGGCAACGAGATCCTCGCCCGCCTCTACGACCAGCTGCGCGACCGGCAGCTGAGGATGGGCGTCGCCGTGATGCGCTCGCACCCCGACCGCATCGCGAAGACGCTCTCCGAGCACAGCGAGATCCTCGACGCGCTGCGCGCCGGGGACGAGGAGGCCGCCGTCGCCGTCGTGCGCCGGCACGTCAGCTGGGTGCGGAGCCTGGCGCGGGGTGACGAGCGATGAGTTCAGCCGCCTCCGCGTCCTCCCCCTCGATGTCCCTGCCCGGCGATCCGCCCGGCGGGCGGCGGGCCGTCGCCGTCTGGTCGATCGGCGTCGCCGTCTACTTCGTCGCCGTCATCTTCCGTACGTCGCTGGGCGTCGCGGGCCTCGACGCCGTCGAGCGCTTCCACATCAACGCCTCGGCCCTGTCGACGTTCTCGATCCTCCAGCTGCTCGTGTACGCGGGCATGCAGATACCCGTCGGCCTGATGGTCGACCGGCTCGGCACCAAGAAGGTCCTGACGCTCGGCGTGATCCTGTTCACCGTCGGACAGCTCGGCTTCGCGTTCTCCTCCTCGTACTCCATGGCGCTCGTGTCGCGCGCGCTGCTCGGCTGCGGCGACGCCATGACCTTCATCAGCGTGCTGCGGCTCGGCACGCGGTGGTTCCCGGCGCGGCGCGGGCCGCTGGTCGCGCAGCTCGCGGGGCTCGTCGGCATGGCGGGCAACCTCGTCTCCACGCTGGTCATCGCGCGGCTGCTGCACGGCATCGGGTGGACGGCCGCGTTCGCGGGCAGCGCGCTCGCGGGCGTCGTGGTGCTCGTGCTGATGCTGCTGTTCCTCAAGGACCACCCCGAGGGGTTCGAGCCCGCACCGCCGTCCGGCGCGCACAAGGGCGCCGCGTCTGTGCGCCGGCAGATCGCGGCGACCTGGCGGGAGCCGGGGACGCGGCTCGGCCTGTGGGTGCACTTCTCCACGCAGTTCCCGGCGATGGTGTTCCTGCTGCTGTGGGGGCTGCCGTTCCTGGTGGAGGCGCAGGGCCTCTCGCGGGGCACGGCCGGTGAACTGCTGACGCTCGTCGTCCTCTCCAACATGACGGTCGGGCTCGTCTACGGGCAGATCGTGGCGCGGCACCACGCGGCGCGGCTGCCGCTCGCGCTCGGGACCGTGGCGGCGACCGCGGTGATGTGGGCGATGCCGGTGGTGTGGCCGGGGCAGTCGCCGATGTGGCTGCTCGTAGTGATGTGCGTGGTGCTCGGGGCGTGCGGGCCCGCGTCGATGATCGGGTTCGACTTCGCGCGGCCCGCGAATCCGCCGGAGCGGCAGGGGACGGCGTCCGGGATCGTCAACATGGGCGGGTTCATCGCCTCGATGACGACGCTGCTCGCGGTGGGGGTGCTGCTCGACGCGACCGGCGACAACTACCGGGTGGCGTTCTCCGCGGTGTTCGTCCTCGAGGTGCTCGGCGTGAGCCAGATCCTCCGGTTGCGGCGGCGGGCGGCTCGCGCCGAGCGTGAGCGGTTGGTGGCTTCCCGGGTGGCGTCGGTGCACGTCCCCGTGTGATCCGGCGGGGCCGGCGCCGTCGTCATGGGTGCGCGGCACCGGAGGCCGCCTTGCCCACCCTGCCTTCCCCAAGCTCTCCGACAAGCTCCGAGCAGGGAAGACCCCATTAGGCGGCAGATTGCCCAAGGCGCTGGCGGCGGGGCGTACCGAAGGTCAGGGCGTGACGGCCAGCGCCGACAGGATCGCGGACGCGAGATCCGCGTCGCCCTCCGACTTCACCCGGTCCGCCACCGCGTCCACCGTGACCCGCCCGCAGGACAGCCGTACGTACGTCTCCCAGTCCAGGGCGATCGTCACCGCCGGGCCGAGCGAGGGGGAGCCGTCGACCGTGCCCCTGCCGTCCGCGTCCACGCGCACCGTGCGCAGGAACTCCACCGGCCCGTGCACATCGAAGACGACGGCCGAGTCCGCCGGGGCGCCCGCGTCCTTCGTGACGATCTTCGGGAGGATCGACAGGAGCAGGTCCCGGGTCACGTACGCGCCCGGGGAGTCGAGGTTGCCGGGCTTGCCGAGCGCCCAGCGCAGATCCTGCTCGTGCGCCCAGATGTCGAACGCCCGCCTGCGCATGGCGAATTCGAGGGTCTCCTCGATGCCGCGCGGGCCGCGCACGATGGTCGAGGGGTCGCGGGACTCGTTGCGAAGGTGCCGGTTGCGGCGGATGACCGTGTACTCGAGCTCCGAGACCATTTCGGGTGCCGTGTGGTGCCGGCGGATGTCGACCTGGACCTCTTGGTAGCGCTGCGACTCCGTCTGCACGTGGTAGAGGTCGCGGGGCAGCGTGTGGATGGGCCGCGGGTCGCCGAGCATCTCGCAGTCGACGCCGATCACGTGCGAGACGACGTCGCGCACCGACCAGCCCGGGCACGGTGTCGCCCGGTTCCATTCGCCTTCGGCGAGCGGGGTGACCAGCTCGGATATCGCTTCCACGGAGTGGGTCCAGGCGTCGGCGTAGGTCTGAAGGCTGGGGTGGAGACTCACGGAAGGGGACCCCTCGAGCGGTGGTACACGGGCGTTTAGACAGTCGTCGGGCACGGGCGTGGGTGTCTTGAGAGGCTAAGTTACGCTGCCCGTAGGCACCCCGGCAGTGCTTTGGTGTGACGAACGCAGGGCTGTTGTTGACGTAGAGCCGACGGCTCGAATGCCAGGACGGTGGTAGTGTGCGCGCCTCGCTCATCCAGATCGCGGTAAATGACGACAAAGTGGCCGAGTCAGTCAACGCCCGCCGGGAGCGCGTGAGTTCACTGGTACGAGAAGAGGCGGGGCGCGCCGATCTCGTCGTGCTTCCCGAGTTGTGGACTACCGGGGCGTTCGCCTACGAGCTGTTCTCCGAGGAGGCCGAGCCGCTGGAGGGCCCGACCTTCGAGGCGATGGCCAAGGCCGCGCGGGACGCGGGCGTATGGCTGCACGCGGGTTCGATCCCGGAGCGCGATCCGGAGGGCCCCCTCTACAACACCTCGCTGGTCTTCTCCCCCGACGGTGAACTCGCCGCCGCCTACCGGAAGATCCACCGGTTCGGCTTCGACAAGGGCGAGGCCGTGCTGATGGCGGCGGGCGAGGAACTGGTGACGGTGCGGCTTCCGGAGACGGTGGCGGGCGTGACCACGTGTTACGACCTGCGGTTCCCGGAGCTGTACCGGGGGTTGGTGGACCGGGGTGCGCAGACGCTGATCGTGTCGGCGGGGTGGCCCGAGCGGCGGCGCTCGCACTGGACGCTGCTCGCGCAGGCGCGGGCCGTGGAGAACCAGGCGTACGTTCTGGCGTGCGGAAGTGCCGGTACGCATGCGGGGGTTGCGCAGGCCGGGCACAGCGTCGTGGTCGATCCGTGGGGTGTCGTGCTCGCGGAGGCGGGGGCCGGGGAAGAGGTGCTGCGGGTGGAGTTCGACCCGGCGAAGGTCGGGGTCACCCGTGAGCAGTTCCCGGCGCTGAAGGACCGCCGGCTGGGGCTCGCGGCGCCGACCGGTCGATAGCGGGCTGCACCGGGGGCTCTTGGGCGGGTGCCGTGGTCAGGGCCCGTGGTCGTGGGTGCGCGGCACCGTTTTCCGACCTGTACCGGGGTTGGCGCCTGCCGTCTTGGGTGCGCGGCACCGGACTTCGATCTGTGCCGGGGTTGGCGCCCGTCGTCCTGGGTGCGCGGCACCGGTTTCCGGTCTGTACCGGGGTTGGCGCCCGTGGCCATAGTTGCGCGGCACCGGGGGCCGCCTTGCCCACCCTGCCGCCCAAGGCGGCAGATTGCCCAAGTCGGTGGCGGTCGACCGCAACGGGTGGGGAGTTGTTTCTGTGGCAGGTTGCCCTGGCGGGGTGGTCGACCGTAATGGGTGGGGAGTTGTTTCTGTGGCAGGTTGCCCTGGCGGGGTGGTCGACCGTAATGGGTGGGGAGTTGTTTCTGTGGCAGGTTGCCCCAGGCGGGGGTGGTCGACCGTGACGGGTGGGGAGTCGTCCCTGTGGCAGGTTGCCCTGGCGGGGTGGACGACCGTGACGGGTGGGAGCCGTCCCTGCGGCAGGTTGCCCAAGGCGGTGGCGGTTGAGCGTGACGGGTGGGGGCCGCACCGGGGCAGGTTGCCCAACGCGAGGGCCGCTGACCGCGACGGGTGGGCAGCCGTTGGCCCGAGGCGGTGGCCGCGCCCCGTGAGGCCGACGCCCCCGGAGGGGGCGGGTGGGTGGGAGAAGGGCGGCGGAGTCCCGTGCTCGGGCGGGGCGGCGGAGCCCCGTGTGCGGGCGGGGGCGGAGTCCGGTGTGCAGGCGGGGCGGCGGAGCCTCGTGCGCGGACGAGCGGCGGAGTCCCGTGTTCGCGCGGGGCGGCGGCGTCCCATGTGCATACGGGTGGCGGAGTCCCGTGCGCAGGCTGGGCGGCGGGGTCCCGTGTGCGGGCGGGGCAGCGGAGCCCCGTGCGCAGGCGGGTGCCGGACCCCGTCCGCGGATGGGTGGCGGAGCCCCGTGCGCAGGCTGGGCGGCGGAGCCCCGTGCGCAGGCTGGGCGGCGGAGTCCCGTCCGGGGGCCAGCGGCAGCGTTGGGGCGGGGTCAGTCCACCACCCCCCGTTCCTTCTCCGCCAGGTGGATCACGCAGACCGCAACCGAGATCAGGAGCGCCGGATCCGCGTCCTCGCGGACCACGTTGACGCCGTAGGTGTCCCGTACCCGCAGCCACCGCCGCGAGATCTCGGCCAGCAGCTCACCCTCGTACTCGACGGCGAACTCCCGGTCGAGGACCTTGCCGCTGACGTCGAGTTCCGTGCTGCCGTCGGCCAGCTGCACGCGGTAGTGATTGCGCAGCAGGGACAGCCGTTTGCGCCTGATCCTGGCCAGCTCCTCGTCGCCGCGCTCGATCACCATCGTGTCGCGCAGCGCGAAGACCTTCTTGTGGATGTCGATGAGGACCTGCCCGTCGGGGCCCTTGAGCTCGAAGGTGTCCCGCAGCCGCATCGCCTTGCCGTCGACGAGGAACGCCTTGCGGCCCTGCTCGTCCTCGATCCAGTAGTCCTCGCCGATCCCGAGGATCCGCTCTCTCACTTCGTAGCGCATACGTCCATGAGTGCCCGGAAGTCGGGAGGAGGACCCGCGTCGCGGCGACGGTTCGGGCCGGATGGGGGAACGTCGCCTTCCGCGTGGCCCGAAAACCCGCACGTAGAAAGCGAATTCAGTGGTAGGTGCAACCGTTCGAGGGATTAATGGGTCGTATGAGGTGGACGTGACCTTACGACCAAAGGAACCGCATGTTGCGCGCACGACCCCACAGTGTCCGCAGGAACCGGATCGGCCTGCTGTCCGCGGCCCTCGTCGCGGGCGGCCTGACCGCTGTGTCACTGACCCCGGCAGCCCAGGCGGCCCCGGGGGCGAACTCCACCGGAACGACCACCACCACCGCCAAGGCGGCCGCGGGTGAGGCCGACCCCGCCGAGGACTTCAACGGCGACGGCTACGCCGACCTCGTCACCGCCGCGCCCGGAGGCACCATCTCCGGCCAGGCGGCCGCCGGCTACGTCGCGGTGACGTACGGCTCGGCGAACGGGCTCGACCCCGCGAACAAGAAGCTGATCTCCCGTTCCACCAGCGGGATCCCGGGCTCCGCCGCGGCCAAGGAGGCGTTCGGCCAGTACCTCACCAAGGGCGACCTGGACGGCGACGGCTACAGCGACCTCGTGATCGGCTCCAAGAGCAAGGACGCCGGCAGCGTCATCGTCTGGGGCTCGGCCTCGGGCCTGACCGGCGGCACGAAGATCGCCACGTACGGACGCTCGCCGCAGATCGGCGACTTCGACGGCGACGGCAAGGCCGACCTGGCCCTCCTCGCCGACATGGGCAGCTACGGCGACGACCCCGAGACCCAGGGCGCCGCACTGTGGAAGGGACCCGTCTCCAGGGCCGGCGCCCCCGCCCAGAAGCTCAACTTCATGGACAAGTCCGAGTGGTGGGGCTACGGCCAGTCCGACGCCACCTGCGTCGACGACGAGTACGGCTGCGTGGACGGGCCGGACTCGACGACCGGACCCGTGTTCTTCAACGCCGTCGGCGACCTCAACGGCGACGGCCGCGACGACCTGGCCGCACGCTCGTACAACGGCGACGGCGTATGGAACAACACCGTCCTGTACGGCAGCGGTTCGGGCTTCAAGCGCGGCTGGGCACCGGAGACCCAGGGGGAACTGGCCTCCGGTGACGTGAACGGCGACGGCATCGACGACCTGGTCGTCGGCTCCGACCCCGAGGAGTCCGACATCGGCGAGACGAACCAGAAGGTCACCGTCGCGTTCGGCTCGGCGGACGGCCTCGACAACGATGCCACCCAGTCCTTCGACCAGTCCCTGCCCGGCTTCTACGGCGCCCAGGAGGACGGCGACAAGCTCGGCTCCTGCGTCTCCGTGGCCGACGTGGACGGCGACGGCAAGGCCGAGGTCGCCCTCGGCATCGCGGGCGAGGACTTCAGCGGCCTCACCGACGCCGGCTCCTTCGCGCTGCTGCACGGCACCGCGGACGGCGTGACCGGCGAGGGCTCCCAGGTGTTCAACCAGAACTCGGCGGACGTGCCGGGCGTCGCCGAGTCGGGCGACGCGTTCGGCTCGGGCTGCCAGCTGCTCGACACCAACGGTGACGGCAACCGCGACCTCGCGGTCTCCGCGACCGGCGAGAACGCGTCGTCCGGCGCCGTCTGGTCGTTCCCCGGAACCGCGACCGGCATCACCGCGACCGGCTCGACCGCCATCAACCCGAAGGACCTCGGCGCCCCTGACGCCAAGGCCCTGTTCGGCAACCCGCTGCGGTAACCCCCTGCCGTAGGCAGGCCACCGCACGGAGAACAGTAGGGCCGCACCCCTTCCACGGGGTGCGGCCCTACCCCGCTTCAAGCGTCCGCAACAGCCGCGCCACCGCCCGCTCCCGGGCGACGACCTGCCCCACCGAGATCCCCACGCACACCACCGTGAACAGCACGATCAGCCACGACAACAGGGTGAACACCAGCCCGAACGGGCCGAACTGGGCGAGCGAACGGTTCAGCACGCGCGGCATGTACAGATGCGAGGCCCACGACAGCGCGACCACGCCGACCCCGGTGAGCAGCGCCCCCGGCAGCAGCGGCAGCCACGCCACCCGGCTCCCCAGCAACAGATGCTGCGTCCACCACCACAGCAGCACACTCGTCACGTACGACAGCACGACCCCCAACCAGGCCCCCGCGCCGAAGCCGTCCCGCAGCACGCCCTGCGCGAGGATCGCCACCGTCCACACGCCGAGCCACGCGAGCCACCTCCAGGCCACGAGCCCGAGCCCCGCGGGCGGCAGCCCCCAGGACCGTTCGCACACCCTCTGCAACGCCCGGCTGCACGCGGTCGCCGACAGCAGCGTGACGAGCACCCCGACGACCCCCGAGGTGTCGCGCGTACCGGAGTCCCCTGCCGCGTAGACCTGCCTGACCTGGTCGAGCGAGGCGCCGCTGAGGCCCATCGCGGTCCGCGAGGAGTCGAGCAGCTGCTGCCGCACGGCCGACGGCGCGAACGCCGCCACGACGAACAGCATCGGGATCGCCGTCAAGAACGCCTGCGCGGCGAGCCGCGTGGAGGAGTCGAGCAACCGCACGGCCCCGAGCTGCCGCGCCACCCGCGTCACAACGGGAACCCGCTCCCGCACGCTCTCGACCTGCTCGGTGGCCCACTGGACGGTACGACCGACGCGCCCGCTGCTGTCACTCATAACTGCCCAGCGTCGACCACGGACCCACCGGTCACGCGCCTGCCACACCGGATCCCGGCCCGCGGTCCCCGAACCTCTTCCGGTACGCCGACGGGCTCAGCCCCGTCGCCCGCTTCAGGTGAGTCCGCAGATTGGCGGCGCTGCCCAGGCCGCTCCTCGCCGCCACGACGTCGATCCGTTCCTCGCCGCGCTCGATGATCCGGCAGGCGAGGTCGACGCGCTCGTTCAGCAGCCAGGCCAGCGGCGTCGTGCCCAGCTCGGCGCGGAAACGGCGGTGCAGGGTGGCCGGGCTGACCGCGGCACGGGCGGCGAGCGCGCCGACGGTGAGCGGTTCGTCGAGCCGCTCCTGAGCCCAGGTGAGCACGGGCGCGAGCGAGGTGTCGGGCACCTCGGGCAGTGGCCGCTCGATGAACTGCCGTTGTCCGCCGTCCCGGTGGGCCGCGAAGACGAGCCGCCGGGACACGGAGGCGGCGACCTCGGCGCCGTGATCGCGTCGCACGAGGTGGAGCCCCAGGTCTAGCGCGGCCGTACTCCCCGCCGCGGTCAGCACATCGCCCTCGTCGACGAACAGCACATCCGGTTCGAGCAGCACCTTCGGATGCAGCGCGCGGAACTGCTCGGCCCACCGCCAGTGGGTCGTGGCCCGCCGCCCGTCGAGCAGTCCGGCTTCCGCGAGAGCGAAGGCCCCGGTGCAGAAGCTGACGATCCTTGTGCCGCGCGCATGGGCCCGCCGGATCGCGTCGAGCACGGCCTCGGTGCGCGGCACCACGTTGTCGGGCCGTCCGGGCACGACGAGTGTGTCGGCGCGGTCTACGGCCTCGAGTCCCGCGGCGCCCGCCATCGTGAAGAACCCGTGGTTCATGCGGATGTCGGGGTCCGGCGCGCACAACACCAGCGCGTACAGCGGATCCCGTTCGCCGAGCTCGGGCCGCGGCAGCCCGAACACCTCGGTGGCGACGCCGACTTCGAAGGGGTTGACGCCCTCGTCGAGGAGGACGACGACGTGATGAGGGCGGTGCGAGGATCCTTGCGACATGTGCGATTACTAGCACTCGCGGGGTTCCGGCATCGCACGGAGCATGAGGGGCATGGAACCCGTGAACCTCGCCAAGGCCCTGACCACCTTCGATGCCCTGTGGAGCCCCCGCATCGTCACGTCCGTCAACGACTACGACGTCCGCCTGGCGAAGGCCGAAGGGGAGCACGTCTGGCACGTCCACGAGGAGACCGACGAGTTCTTCCTCGTCGTCGAGGGCGAGCTCACGATCGGGCTGCGCGAAGTGGACGGCGAACGGGAAGTGGTGCTGCCCCGCGGTTCGGTCTTCACGGTCCCGCGCGGAACCTGGCACAAGCCGCACGCGGCCCCCGGCACCGCGATCCTCCTCCTGGAACCGACCGGCACGTCGTCGACGGGCGACGACCACGACCCGGTGCCGGACCACGTCGACTCGACGACGGGGCACCGCTGGGTGTGACCAGCCGTCGAGCGGCCAGGAGGCGTCAGAAGTGCTTGTCCCGTTCGTCCTCGACGACGGTCGTGCCGCCCGGTGGCACGATGCGCCTGCGCCGTCCGACGCTGCGGAACACGAAGACCCCGATCAGGCCGACGATCATGAAGATCCAGCCGACCAGGTCGAGGTTGACGCTCTCCATGTGCCAGTCGGTCGCGAACGCGAGGATCGCGCCGACGGCGACCAGGATGATGCAACCCCCAAGACTCATGAGGCCTTCCTCCTGTGGTGTGTGCGGAACTGCGTGAGGGGCCCGGGTACCCCCGAACCCCTCGCACTCACACCGGAGTTCAGCCCTCCAGGAACGCGGTGAGCGCGTTCGCGAGGAGGTACGGGTCGTCGGCGCCGCACAGTTCGCGCACGCTGTGCATGGAGAGGATCGCGGTGCCGATGTCGACGGTCTTGATGCCGTGCCGGGCCGCGGTGATCGGGCCGATGGTGGTGCCGCAGGGCATCGCGTTGTTCGACACGAACGACTGGAAGGGGACGCCCGCCTTGTCGCACGCCGCCGCGAAGACGGCGCGGCCCGAACCGTCCGTCGCGTAGCGGTTGTTGACGTTGACCTTGAGGATCGGGCCGCCGTTGGCGCGCGGGTGGTGCGTGGGGTCGTGGCGCTCGCCGTAGTTGGGGTGCACGGCGTGGCCGGTGTCGGAGGAGAGGCAGATCGTGCCGGCGAAGGCGCGCGCCCGGTCCTCGTACGAGCCGCCGCGCGCGAACACCGAGCGCTCCAGGACCGTGCCGAGCAGCGGGCCGTCGGCGCCGGTGTCGGACTGCGAGCCGTTCTCCTCGTGGTCGAAGGCGGCGAGCACGGGGATGTACGGGAGGTTCTCCTGCTTACTGACCTCGGCGAGGGCGGCGGTGCAGGCGTGCACGGACAGCAGGTTGTCCATGCGGGGCCCGGCGACGAGTTCCTTGTCGCGGCCCAGGTAGGAGGGGGCCTCGATGGCGTACGTCATGAGGTCCCAGCCGGTGATGTCGCCGCGGCCCAGCCCGTTCTCGTCCTCCAGGAACGCCATCAGGTCGCCCTCGTGGACGTCGCCGCCGAGGCCCCAGATGGGCTGCATGTGGCGCTGTTTGTCCAGCTTGAGGCCGTCCGTGCTGACGGAGCGGTCGAGGTGGATGGCGAGCTGCGGGACGCGCAGCAGGGCGCGGTCGACGTTGACGAGGCGTTCGGTGCCGTCGCGCAGCGAGACGCGGCCGGCGAGGCCGAGGTCGCGGTCGAGCCAGGAGTTGAGCAGCGGGCCGCCGTAGATCTCGACGGCGACCTGGCGCCAGCCGTTGCCCGCCATGTCGGGCTGCGGCTTCACGCGCAGGTTCGGCGAGTCGGTGTGGGCGCCGACGACGCGGTACGGGGTGTGGGCGCTCGCGCCCTCCGGGACGTACCAGGCGATGATCGCGCCGCCGCGGGTGACGAACTTTCCGCCGCTCGTCCCGTCCCAGGCGTCGGTCTCCGCGACCTGCTGGAAGCCGGCCTTCTCCAGGCGTGCGGCCACGGTGGCCACGGCGTGGTACGGCGTGGGGCTCGCCGCGAGGAAGGCCATCAGGTCGTCGGTGTGCCCGCGGTCGAAGGGGCGGGAGGCGGTGTTCATGCGGCCAAGGGTAGCCAGTCCCTCCGGGTGGGGCGCGGCCCCGGTGGCCTGCCTTCGGCGGCCTTCGCGGGGCCCCTGCGGGGTGCCGCTTCGTCGGCGTCCTGCGGTTTCGTCGTGGTCCGGTTCGCGCAGTTCCCCGCGCCCCTGAAGGTGTCTCTTATACACATCTCCGAGC